>JANOOA010000166.1:0-3875 GCA_031421115.1 Gammaproteobacteria bacterium
GTGATTCAGGCCTTGCAACAAGGCGCGACTGACTATGGCGTGGGCAGTGGCGCGGCGCATCTGGTGAGTGGTCACTGCCACGCGCATCATGCGCTCGAAGATGAGTTGGCGGCGTTTACACAACGCCCCCGCGCCCTGTTATTTTCCACGGGCTATATGGCGAACCTGGGCGTAGTGAGCGCGCTCGCGCAACGTAGCGATACGCTATATGCGGACCGGCTCAACCATGCGTCGCTGGTTGACGCCGCATTGCTGTCACAGGCACGTCTGCGCCGTTATCCTCATATGGATCTTGCAACGCTGGAAAAATGGTTGGGTGACTCATCGGGAGATACTGCCGAACATAAATGGATCATCAGCGATGGCGTGTTCAGCATGGACGGTGATCTTGCGCCCTTGCCACAGCTTGCAGCCTTGGCGTGCCAGCACAATGCCGGGTTGATCATTGATGATGCCCATGGCTTTGGTGTGCTGGGTAAACACGGCGGTGGCATCGCTGAGCATTTTGCGCTGGACGCAACGCAGGCGCCGATATTGATTGGCACGTTAGGCAAGGCGTTTGGCACTTTTGGCGCTTTTGTTGCAGGCAGTGAAGATCTGATTGAAACATTGATTCAGCATGCACGCAGTTACATTTACACCACCGCCCTGCCACCCGCCATCGCGCAGGCCACGCGCGTCAGCGTGCGGCTGGTGCAAACGGAAAGCTGGCGACGCACGCATCTGATGCAGTTAGTGGCAAGGTTTCGTGCCGGCATGGAACAGCTTGGGTTTCTGTCCATGTTGATGCCGTCGCCCGCCGCGCAGGGACGCGCAAGTGTCGCGGGAGGCACGACTGCATGGATGCAGGAGGTAGAGCAACGCAAGGAGCCGTTGCCGAGGATGCCGGAAGCGACCACGCCGATTCAGCCGCTGCAGGTAGGTGATGCGGTGCGTGCGCTGGCGTTAAGCCAGGCGTTGCTGGCGCACGGTATTCTGATCAGCGCGATTCGCCCGCCCACCGTACCGCAAGGCAGCGCGCGGTTACGCATCACTTTCAGTGCAAACCACAGCGATGAACACATCGACACGTTGCTGGACGCGCTATCCAGAATATTATGATGCCGCATGTGCAACATTTTGGTGCAGGCCCGGATATTGTCTTGCTGCATGGCTGGGGACTGCATGCAGAAGTGTGGGGTAACACAGCGCAGCAGCTGGCGGCACGCTTTCGCGTTACCTTGATAGACCTGCCGGGACATGGGCGCAGCGCCCCCATGGACGATTATTCGTTGTCACACGTGGCTGCCAGAATCGCTGATATTGCGCCATCCCATGCCATCTGGATGGGCTGGTCGCTGGGCGGCATGATCGCCATGCATATCGCCACTACCCTGCCATCGCGTGTTACGGCGCTGATACTGGTGGCCAGCACGCCGCAATTTGTGCGTGATGATGATTGGCCGTATGCAATGGATGAATCGGTGCTGGAATCGTTCACCCAGGCGCTACAGGAAAATCACGCACAAACAGTGCAGCGTTTTCTGGCATTGCAAACCAGAGGCGCTGCGCAAGGGCAGGATACGCTGCGGCGATTACGTAACGCTATCATGCAATATCCGCCACAACCGGACGCGTTGCGCGGTGGCCTGGCTATTTTGCGTGATGCACGTTTGCGACCGCACTTGCAGCAGATCACTTGTCCCGTGCAAATCATTCTCGGTGAGCGTGACACGCTGGTGCCGTGTGAGGTGGGGCCTGTGTTGCAGAGCCAAATCGCGGACGCGCGTTTGCAGGTCATTGCGGCGGCGGGTCACGCGCCGTTTTTATCACACCCTGTAGAATTTATTAACTGTATTAACGGGTTTCTTGATGAGCAACGATAACGATCATTTCTATCTCGATAAAACACGGGTACGTGCCGCTTTTGATCGCGCCGCGCCGCGTTATGATGACGCAGCCGTGTTGCAAAGTGAAGTACGCGCCCGCCTGCTGGAACGTCTGGATCTGGTAAAAATACAACCGCAGATAATACTTGATATTGGCGCGGGCACCGGTCACGGCACTGCCGCGTTAATGCAACGCTATAAAAAAGCCGAAGTGATCGCTGTGGATATGGCGCATGGTATGCTGCTACAGACACGCCACAAAAATTCCTCGTGGCGGCCGTGGCAAAAAATCCCTGCACTGGCGTGTGGCGATGCAGAAAATCTACCCTTTGCCGATGCCTGCGCCGACCTGATTTTTTCCAATCTCACCTTGCAGTGGTGCAATGACCTGGATCGCACCTTTAAGGAATTTCGCCGCGTATTAAAGCCGGGCGGCTTGCTGATGTTTACCACGTTTGGCCCGGATACGCTTAAAGAACTGCGCCAGAGCTGGAGCAGTGTGGACGGATTTAATCACGTTAATGTGTTTATTGATATGCACGACATTGGTGATGCCATGATGCGTGCGCGCCTGGCTATTCCAGTGGTGATGGACGCGGAAAACATCACGCTCACCTACGCCACCGTTCAGCATCTGATGCGTGACCTTAAAACCATTGGTGCGCACAATGTTACCGCAGGCCGCGCGCGCGGCCTGACCGGCAAAGGACGTATGCAGGCCGTGCATGCAGCCTATGAGAACTATCGGCGAGAAGGCGTGCTGCCCGCCACCTATGAAATTGTCTACGGCCATGCCTGGGCGCCCGAGCAAAATACCACAGCACAAGCAGCGCGCGAGCCCGGTGTATTTAAAGTAGAATTTTCGCCGCGCAGGGACGCGCAAGTGCCGCGGGCGCAGGACGCGCAGGAGCGGCCGCCGCACAGGGACGCGGTCGCTTCCGGCATCCTGCCTCCCGCGACACTAGTGCATCCATGCACGTCGCAGGACGCGCAGGAACGGTCGCCACAACATCAGGGGTCACCCGGATCATGAAGGGATTTTTTATTGCTGGCACTGACACCGACGTTGGAAAAACCCGCATCTCTGCTGGACTGTTGCATGTGCTTGCAGCACGCGGCCATACCACCGCCGCAATGAAGCCGGTGTCGGCTGGCTGTCATGACACCGCACACGGCTTACGCAATGACGATGCACTGTGTTTGCAACGCCACGCCACACTTGCCTTGCCCTACGAACAAGTCAACCCTTATGCCTACGCCGCCGCGATCGCGCCGCACATCGCCGCCGCACAGAGCGGGCTTGCTATTGATATCACGCATATCAAAAAATTATTTGATGGCATGGCACAGCGCGTTGACTCAGTGATAGTCGAAGGTGCGGGCGGCTGGCTGGTGCCCATCAATGACCATGAAACCATGGCCAACATAGCACAGGCGTTAACCCTGCCGGTGATTCTGGTGGTGAGGATGCGCCTGGGCTGCTTGAGCCATACCTTGCTCAGTGTCGAGAGCATTGCGCATCACGGTTTGCCATTGGCGGGGTGGGTGGCAAACACATTAGATTCGGAATTTACGCCGCTACAACACAATATTGATGCCCTGCGCGCCCGTATCAACGCACCTTTGCTCGGTGTAGTGCCATACCTGGAAAATGTTGATGCGGCCGTTCCTGCGCATCCTGCGCCCACGGCACTTGCGCGTCCCTGCGCGGCGGAATCGGTGGGACGTTATTTGAATTTATAAGGCCCGAGCACTTGTTCTCTGACATTAGGGCACCTCTAAAAATTCAGACTCTCGTCATTCCTGCCCCCGATTACAGCACTCGAGGGCAGGCTACGGGGGGGATCCATAAGCTGCTGATTTTTAATCCTAGAAACCGCAGTTGACCACCCGATTTAAACAGCAATCCATTGAACAGGCTGAAATTTTATTTCAAATTACTTTCACCATTTGGGTGAGACTGGTAGGTCGGGCTTTAGCCCGACATGTCGGGTTGAAACCCGACCT
>JANOOA010000167.1:0-2621 GCA_031421115.1 Gammaproteobacteria bacterium
GGTAACACCAGTTGTGGCAGCGCATCGACATTGTTCACTTAAATCCAGATCAACACAAAGTAGAAAAGGAGCAACAACCAATACTTGAGAAAGCCGCTTGAATGTAACTATCTTAGGCGACAACTAGCTTGACAACTACCGATCATGGGTATGACCTTTCGATAAGTGATGTCGTTGAGCATATCGATGATTTTGTCGTCGATGCCGGTCCAGTCCAGCGGCATGCGCGCCGAAAAGTCCCCCAATGTTTGTTCTTTGCTTACAGCGTGCATGTTTGATCCTTTCAAAAGAGTCGCCAGGCTGATCGAGCAAGGAGCAACGTTGACACCGACACTGGGGGCTCAGACCGAAGATACGAGGATCAGCAAAGTGAAGCCCAAGTTGTACAGTGGCGGCATTAATTTATATAACTGTAGAAGAGCGAATAGGCTTTAACCCTAGCAGCCTGTCGGACTTAGGGTGCTTTTGCACGCCTTAATGTCATGCGCTACATTTTTTCAGTTAAAAAGCCTGTTTTTGGCTAATGTCTACCGTATTTATCCCGTGCCTACCCGCTTTGGACGCAATTCGGGCGCAGTTTGGCCATCCGTTTCAAGTTCCACGCCAGACACACCAGATTCCATTCCCCTTCGGCCTTCTTCAGGCCACGCATCGAAAATTGGCGGAACCCCATCACCGATTTGATGATGCCAAACACCGGTTCAACGGTGCACTTGCGCACGGCATACATCACGCGACCCGTTTTGGTTTTGAGTTTATGCTTCATCTTTTGCAGCAAGTGTAGCGTGCGCTACGCGCACGAAATACCTGTGTTTGCTAAAAAATATCCAACCAATTAAACGCGCTGATGTAACGACTATTGACAATAGTCGATTGTCGTTTTACCATGCAGAAATATAGGGAGGCAAGCGCGTTGATTCAGAATTTCCGGCACAAGGGGCTAAAAAAGCTTTATGAGCAGTCCGTTAGTAAAGGCCTGTCAAGCGGATAGGGTGCCGAAGATTGAACGGATACTCGCGCGTCTTGATGTGGCTACGACACCGGAGATGGTGAATTTACCGGGGTTCAGATTGCACCCACTGAAAGGAGAGTTGAAAGGCTTCTGGTCTGTGTGGGTCACGGGCAATTGGCGGATTATATTCCGTCTCGATAGAGGTCACGTGTGTGATGTTGATTTAGTGGATTACCATTGATGCAAAAGAGGTAGTGACATGATGAAAAACCCACCGCACCCTGGAATGTCGGTGCGCTATGACTGTCTGGAACCGCTCAATCTCACCGTCACGAAAGCGGCAGAAGTGCTTGGTGTGACCCGCCAGGCCTTGAATAATCTCGTGAACGGCAAAGCGGGGATCTCGCCGGAAATGGCGATTCGCCTCGACAAGGCTTTTGGCGGTACGGCTGAGGGTTGGCTTGCACTGCAAATGACCTTTGATCTCGTGCAGGCGCGTAAGAACGAAAGGGCGATTCATGTAAAAAGGTACAAAGCAACAAGTGGGGGCGGGGCACACAACAGGCAACCCCGGTTGGGTTGAAAGCCCCGACCGACAAGACAGCCCCCGCGCCACCCTTTATCTACTTTTCTCACGCCCGTAGGTCGCCCTCGTGCATCCATGTGCGTTGCGGCGCACCACATCTAAGCCAGGCGGTGTCAGATGCCGTCTTGAATTGCAAGCCTGTTGATAGCGTTGTTGCATCAAACGGCTTTCCTGATTTCACGACGCCGTAGATCAGATGGCGAGCTTGCGAAGCCCAACACATTAAGTCCGTGTCCACCACTCCCCATCTCTCATGATCCAAAATAAAAATTCTCCAGCCACCTTTCAAATAACATCATCACCCTCAATTGTTGGGCTTCATTTCATTCAGCCCAACCGCTACCGCGCTATATCATCTTCATCGTGATGTTCGTGGGAATGGCTATCGGCGGCAAATACTGTGTGGAAAGCGGCGCTTACCAGCAAGAATGTAAACCATATCGGAATCCGTGCAAATTTTGACATGTTTCTTCCCCTTAAGGTGTTTTTGAAGAGCGGCGTGTCAGGATAATATTATATGCGCACATTGCAGAGGCATGACATGCAGGTGAATTTTTGTTTGCAGACTGGACCAAGGCGCTTTATAGTTGGTAAAACGCACGAGGACGACATATGCCCCCCAATCCCAAAAACGAAAAGCTGGATCAGATCGTCGCCGAGGCTCAGCGCAACAGCGCGCAGCGCGAACTAGGCTACCGCGAACAGGCACTCAAACAATACCCATGGATTTGTGGGCGCTGCACACGCGAATTCATCCGTGTCAACTTGCAAGAGCTCACCGTGCATCACCGTGATCACAATCACGATAACAACCCCGCCGATGGCAGCAACTGGGAACTGCTGTGCGTTTACTGCCACGACAATGAGCATTCCCGCCACCTCGAAGCCTCGCGGCAAAGCTCGGCGAAATCCAGCGCCCGGCAAACCGCCGCGACTGCCACCCATAATCCATTTGCTGATCTCAAGTCGTTGCTGAAGGGAAAAGAATAATTCATGTGGGGGTACGCCCCACACTAAACTGCGCCATTAATCGCGCCACACGATCTCTGTTGCACAGAGTACTGATTTGTGCGATAAATTAAC
>JANOOA010000168.1:0-6931 GCA_031421115.1 Gammaproteobacteria bacterium
TTGGTTAAAGTGGTGCTCGGTATGCGTTACGGCAATCCCTCGATAGCGGATGCGCTGAACGAATTGCGGCAGGCCAATGTGCAGCGCATTCTGGTGTTGCCACTTTACCCCCAATATGCCGCCGCCACGGCAGCCTCCACGTTTGATGCTGTGGCCGCCGCCTTCAAGACCTGGCGTTGGATACCCGAGCTGCGCATGATTACGCATTATCATAACGACCCTGCGTATATCAAGGCCATCGCCGCCAGCGTGCGCGAGCATTGGGCGAAGCACGGCCAGGCTGAAAAATTGTTGCTCTCGTTTCATGGCATCCCTAAACGCTGCTTGCTCGCGGGTGATCCGTATTATTGTGAATGCCATGCCACAGCGCGTTTGGTTGCGGAACAATTGGGGTTGCCGCAAGAGCGCTGGCAAGTGGCATTTCAGTCACTCTTTGGCCGTGAAGAATGGTTAAAGCCGTATACAAACGAAACCCTCGAGTCCTGGGGCAAGTCCGGCGTAAAAAGCGTAGATATTGTATGCCCTGGTTTTTCCGCAGACTGTCTGGAAACCCTCGAAGAAATGGCGATGCTGAATCGTGGCGTGTTTCTCAAGGCCGGGGGCGAGCGTTACAGCTACATCCCCGCACTCAATGACCGGCCTGACCATATTCAGGCATTGGCTGCATTAGTGGTGAAGCATACCCAAGGCTGGCATGATGAAAGCGCCACATGGGACGCCGCCGCCAGCCGCCGCCGCGCTATCGCAATGGGTGCTGCCCAATAGTTTAAAATAGTACGTGTACGTACTACTAACAGGTTCAGCCAGTGTTCTATAAACTCCTAAAACCTGCTGTTTTTCAGCTTGATGCTGAACAAGCGCATGACCTCGCCATCAGCGCATTGGAAAAAACCGGCCAGTGCCGCATCAGCCGTGCGGTGGCGGCTTCTATTTATGGCTGGGAGGATTCCCGCCTTGCACAAACCCTATGGGGATTGCACTTTCCCAATCCGCTGGGCATGGCCGCCGGGTTTGATAAAAACGCGCGCGTTATACCGGCGCTGGCGGCGCTGGGTTTTGGTTTTATAGAGATTGGCACTGTCACACCGCGCCCGCAGCAGGGCAACCCGCGTCCCCGTATCTTTCGCTTGCCCGGCGATCAGGCCATTATTAATCGCATGGGTTTTCCCAATGAAGGCGCGGATGCAGTTGCCGCACGTCTGGCGCGCCTGAATAAATCTGCCATACCGCTGGGCGTCAACCTTGGCAAAAACAAAGACACACCATTAGAAGACGCAGCACAAGATTACATCGCCGCATTTGAAAAGCTGTTTCCTTACGGTGACTACTGCGTTATTAATGTCAGCTCACCCAACACACCGGGCCTGCGTCTGCTGCAAGGCGCCGACACTCTGGGCGCGCTAATGGCGCAGATCCGGGCTGCTAATCAGCGCCTCGCCGCACAGCACCAGCGCGCGCCCATGCCATGCCTGCTCAAAATAGCCCCTGACCTTGCAGTCGAAGACCTCGACGCAATTGGCGCATTGGCGCTCGTGTCAGGTGCCGGCATTGACGGGCTGATTGCTACCAATACCACCTTAAGTCGTGATGGTCTTATGTCGAGTGTCAATGAAGCGGGTGGACTAAGCGGCATGCCCTTGCGTGACCGCAGCACACAGGTGATCCGCACCTTGTATCGTGTCGTCGGCAAACACGTTCCCATCATTGGCGTGGGGGGTATCAGCAGCGGGCAGGACGCCTATGCAAAGCTGCGTGCGGGGGCGAGTTTAGTGCAAGTCTATACTGCGTTTATCTATCAGGGCCCGGTCATTGCCCGCTCTATCAAGACTCAGCTACTGGCGCTGTTGCGCCGCGACGGGTTTAACAGTGTGGGCGATGTGGTGGGGGTAGATGCGTGATTGATATGTGGTAATATTTAATTATATATCAATATATTATAGGTAGATCTGGCTGAAAGTCCCGTAGTGCTGTTTCCCGCAGGCTGTTAAAGCGCTGTTAGATTTTGTCCTCGCAGTTTCCGCTTCCATCCTCCCGTTGCATGTCTTCTGGCTAATTCCGGATTTTCCATTAGCACTCTACTGCGGCTACACAAAGTACTGCATCTGGGCTAAAGTAACCCCGAGCCTATCCCCTTGCGCATTGCCGCATCTATATGCTAGTGTTCCAGTAGGGTTTATCGTAAGAGCTTCATTAGTTTTTATAATCAAAATAACGGAGACGGTTCATTATGCGTAGTAAGTTCATTCGCACCTCGTGTACCCTGCTCACGCTGGGTGTAGCGCTGTGGGGCTCCAACGTACTGGCCGATGCCAACGTGAAAATCTCATCCCCTACTGACGGTAGCAAAATCAAAGCGGGTGCGCCACTCGATGTCGTTTATGAAATCATACCCAATGCCGGCGGCGATCACTCGCACATTTATGTCAATGGCAAAGAAGCGGGTATTTTACGTAAATTAAAAAGCACGTTCGCGCTTGATCCTTTGCCTGCAGGCACCCACGCGCTGTGCATAAAAGTGGTTAACAAAGGCCATACCTCAATTGGACAGGACACCTGCCTCAAAGTCACCGCGCACTAGTTCATGCAGCTTGAAAATCTGTCGTATGCGTTAACCCAGGTCATCCATAATTTCGGCGCAGTTGCAGTGGTAGGAGGTGCTTTTTTCGCCTTGAAAGCCAAGCCGGATCAGCTTCAGCTAAAAAAATGTATGGCTTGGCTGGTGTTAATTGCATGGGGCGCGCAGGGCGCCAGCGGCGTGATTTTTGGAGGTGTCAGCTTCTATTTTTACGATGAATTTCCTGATTTGCACGCGGTTGCCATTGGCGCGCTGGTTATCAAGATATTTTGTGCCGCTTCCGGGTTTGCGCTGGCGGCGCTTTATCTGCGTGGCGCGGCGCAATGGAGCGAGAAAGGCCGCCACCGTGCATGGCATGCCTTGACGGGCTTGGGAGCCACGGCATTGACGGCTGCCGCTTTTTTGCGCTGGTTTTCTTAGCCTGACAAGCTATCGAAAGAGTTTAAACTTTAATTTTCTGAAATTTTCTGATCATAAGGAGTCCGTTATGTTCCAAACATTGCATGGTTCATTGCGCCGCCGCTTGTTGCGGATTAGCTCTTGCGCTGTTGTGCTGCTGGGTCTGTCTGTGCCGGTATGGGCGCAGGCAGGTGCATTCAACAATTTTATGGGCATCACACTTATTGACATACCCGCTGGCAGTTTCCAGATGGGCTCGTGTAAAGTGACTGCCGACATTAATAAAGATAATAAAAAGCGTGCCTTTCTCGGTCAACCCTTGCTCGCGGCAACCTGCCCGGAGAGCAATGTCAAGGTAAATGACAACGAAACCCCCCTGCATGCTGTCCACGTGTCTGCTTTTCAAATGGGTAAAACCTTAATTACTCTTGGGCAGTACAAGCGCTATGCCACTGCCTCGGGTGCTACCCGCGGTTCATCCGGATGGAACCTTATCAACGACGATTTCAGAAAATACAACGCATTTGGTGATGATGCACCCGTGGTGCAGGTGTCATGGCAAGAAGCTAAGGAATTCGTCGAATGGCTCAACAAGAACAAGCCGGCGAATGACCGGGGTAGCTATCGCCTGCCTACTGAAGCCGAATGGGAGTATGCCTGCCGGGCAGGGGGCAATCATACTTATTGCGGTAGCAATAACCCGGACGCAGTGGCCTGGTACGATGGTAACAACAATGGCCATCAACAACCCGTCGGGCGCAAGGCGCCTAATGCGTGGGGACTCTACGGCATGAGCGGTAACGTGTGGCAATGGGTAGAAGACGCGTATCATGACAGTTATCGTGGTGCACCGGTTGACGGCAGTGCCTGGATGGATGGCAGCATCCAAATTTTGAGTGGGGAGCCAGAAAGTAGCCACGATAAACAGCAGCGTCCTGGCGCTGCTCATGTGATGCGCGTCAATATGGCATCCAAACAGGAGCAGAGCACGGAGGAGGCCAAACGGGAGCTACAGGAACAGCAGGAATACGATGCGACTACCCGGGCGCTCAGCGGATCTTCCTGGCGACGTGATACCACCACGGCACGCGTGCTACGCGGCGGCTCCTGGAAATTTACCTCAGAGTTCGCACGCGCGACTGCCCGTTTGGGCGCCTCTCCGGGAAACTGGTATTACGGTAATGGTTTCCGCATCGTTCGTGTATTACCACGATGAAATGGCAAAGTTATTCCACCCAACCCCTATAAAGTGAGTGAGTCTTTCATGTTCCATGCACGCCATCGCCCCTTGCTTCCCTGTTTATCCCGCCCGAGCCTTTTGATTGCTGTGCTGTCGCTTGGCCTGAGCTTCGCCACGGGCTTTGTACAGGCGGGTGAGTTCAGTAACTTTATCGGCATAAAATTTATCGATATCGCTGCAGGTAGTTTCGAAATGGGTTCGTGTCAGGTGGCAAGTGCCGTAGTCGAAGATAACAAGAAGCGTGCAACCCTTGGCAAGCCCCCCCTCAGCGCAGATTGCGCGGAGCCTGATTTAGATGCGTTGATCAATGAAGTGCCGCAGCATCGCGTCACTGTGCCGCGCTTTCAGATGGGCACCACCGAAGTCACCCTCGGCCAGTTCAAGAAATATATTATTGCAACAGACGGCACCGATACCGATTTGGTAACGGACGACTTCATGAAATACAACCCCTACAGCAATGAGGCGCCCGTGGTTCATGTGTCATGGAACGAGGCGAAAAACTTTGTCGTATGGCTCAACAAACATAAGCCCGCCACGGATCGTGGCACCTACCGCCTGGCTTCCGAGGCAGAGTGGGAATATACCTGTCGTGCGGGGGATAACCACACCTATTGCGGTAGCCGTGGCGTCAACGCGGTGGCCTGGTTCAAAGCTAACAGCGGCAATCATCAGCAGCCGGTAGGAAAAAAACAGGCCAATGGCTTTGGTGTATACGATCTGAGCGGCAACGTGTGGGAATGGGTGGAAGATTGTTACCATGACGACTATGTAGGTGCGCCGACTAACGGTAGTGCGTGGGCAGGGGGTGCCTGCAATGCCGGGCGCGTGCTGCGGGGCGGCTCATGGAAGGGCGATGCCAAAAATGTGCGCGTGGCTAATCGCATGGGCTCTGCCGCCGTGAGCCGCAGCAACTACATCGGCTTTCGCCTCGTCAGAACGCCGCTGTAAAACAGCTCGCATAATGTAGGGGGTCAATAAGCGCAGCGCATTGCACTGAATGACATGAAACTATATTAGCCAACTATGCGGTTAGCATGTCAAGTATTTTCCCTACTGCATCAATGCGCGCGGCATTGTCTGGCATAGGCACCGCGAAGCGTAATTTATCCTGACCATCCAGTTTGTAGATGCGCGCTTGCGTCTGAATCAGTTGAATAATGGTGCGCGGATCTACATTAGGTTCTTTGCCAAATATAATACGACCCCCCGTGGGGCCTGCTTCAATTTTGCGTATTCCCAGCGGGCGCGCCTTGAGTTTTAGCGCGGTGATCTGGAAAAGATTTTTGGTTGATTCAGATAACAGACCAAAGCGATCAATCATTTCCACTTGCAGTTCGCGCAGTTCTTCCTCATTGGCGGCATTCGCAATACGTTTATACATCACCAGACGGGTGTGTACGTCCGGTAGATAATCCGCCGGTATCAATGCCGGAATATGCAAATCAATTTCGGCGTTGTTATCCAGCGGTTGTTCGAGATTCGGTTGTTTGCCGGATTTTAATGCCTTAACCGCACGCTCGAGTAATTCAGTATAGAGTGTAAAACCGATCTCGTGCATCTGGCCGCTTTGTTCATCACCCAGCAACTCACCCGCACCACGAATTTCCAGATCGTGCGTAGCCAGGGTAAAACCTGCCCCCAATTCTTCCAGCGACTCAATCGCGTCAAGACGTTTCGCCGCATCGGCGGTGATGAGGCTGCGCTGTGGAATAATCAGATACGCATAGGCACGGTGATGTGAGCGCCCCACACGGCCACGCAATTGATGCAGTTGCGCCAGGCCAAATTTGTCAGCACGGTTCATGATGATGGTATTGGCACTGGGCACGTCAATGCCGGTTTCAATAATGGTGGTGCATACCAGCACATTAAAACGCTGATGATAAAAATCAAACATGACGTGTTCCAGGTCACGCTCGCGCATTTGACCGTGGGCGACACGCACCCGCGCTTCGGGCACCAGATCTTCAATCTGCTGCGCCATTTTTTCGATGGTATCCACGTCATTGTGCAGGAAATACACCTGGCCGCCGCGCTTAATCTCACGCAGGCAGGCTTCCTGAATCAACCCCTTGTTCCACTCCCGAACAAACGTTTTTACTGCAAGACGGCGCGAGGGTGGAGTGGCAATAATTGATAAATCCCGCAGGCCTGCAACCGCCATATTGAGGGTGCGTGGAATCGGAGTTGCAGTGAGCGTCAACACATCTACCTCAGCGCGCAATGCCTTGAGGCGTTCTTTTTGACGCACACCGAAACGATGTTCTTCATCAATCACCACCAGGCCCAGATTTTTGAAGGTAATATCACCCTGTAACAGTTTGTGCGTGCCAATCACAATGTCCACCGTGCCGTTGTTGATGCCGAGCAGGGCAACATCCTGTTCTTTTTTGGAACGGAAGCGCGACAGCATTTCAATGCGCACTGGCCAGTCGGCAAAACGATCTTTGAAATTCTGGTAGTGTTGTTGTGCAAGCAGGGTAGTGGGCACTAACACCGCCACTTGCTTGCCCCCCTGCACGGCCATGAATACCGCGCGCATGGCGACTTCCGTTTTGCCAAAGCCGACATCGCCGCACACCAGGCGATCCATGGGTTTACCGGACACCATGTCTTTCAATACATCGTGAATGGCGGTCTGTTGATCGGGTGTTTCTTCAAAAGGAAAGCCTGCCGCAAAGGCCGTATATTGCTCGTCAGGTGCAGCAAAGGAG
>JANOOA010000169.1:0-5246 GCA_031421115.1 Gammaproteobacteria bacterium
GCGGCGCGTCGCAAGTCTGCACCTGCCTGATTCGGCTTTCTCTTACACAACATAAAAGGCGCCCAAATGGGCGCCTTTTTTGTTGTGCCGCTTTTACGATAGTTTGATGATTGCGAGGTTGAACAATTTATCCGCAGAAGCGCGCGATGGCCGGTAGCTGGGTTGATGTGGGGCGTGAATTGACACCAGAGTTATTAGTCGAGGTATTTGTTATTATGGTGAGATCTGTAAAATTTCGAAAAAAGGGGATTTTTCAAGAAATCAGCGTGTGAGGGGTTTTAAGTATCTATCGCGCTTGCATCTTGGCGTCTAAAAGTTGAAACTTCCTGCCATGTCTTCTTTCCAGATCTATTTGGCCTCCACCTCGCCACGCCGCCGTGATTTGCTCGATCAATTGGGGATTCGTTACCGTACCCTTCAAGTTGAAGTGGATGAAACATTGTGTGCCAGCGAGCTGCCTGATGCGTATGTGATGCGGCTGGCGCGCGCGAAGGCCTGGGCGGGCTGGCAGGCACGCGATCCGCAGTTAACCTGTCCGGCGCTGGGGGCAGATACCTCGGTAGTGGTTGATGGTGAAGTTATGGGCAAGCCCCGTGATCGCGCGCATGGGCTGGAAATGCTGGAGCGACTATCGGGGCGCAGCCATCAGGTTTTGACAGCGATCGCCCTGGTGGATGGCATGCGCGAGGCGACGCGCCTGAGTGCGAGCACGGTAACATTTCGAGCCACGACGGCGGCAGAACGTGACGCTTACTGGAAGACTGGCGAACCTCTTGGCACCAAAAGTAGGCGCCTCCAGGCGAGGTGGAAGGGTATGCGATTCAGGGACGGGCAGCAATATTTGTTGCGCATCTTGAGGGGAGTTTTTCCGGTGTAATGGGATTGCCTTTATATGAAACCGCACAGGTACTGAATGAGTTTGGTATTGCAGTACTGGACTAGATTTAAGGAAGCACTTTCTTTTATAAGTAACTGAATAATGTTGGACGGATACGGTGAATCAAGAAATTCTTATTAACGTGACGCCGCGCGAAACACGCGTGGCGGTTGTCGAAAATGGTGTACTGCAAGAAGTATATATTGAACGTGCTGGTCGTCGCGGCCTGGTAGGTAATATTTATAAGGGTTGGGTAAGCCGCGTATTGCCCGGTATGCAGGCCGCATTTATTGATATTGGCCTGGAGCGTACCGCTTTTTTGCATGCCTCTGATATTTCTGCCACTGTGCCTGGCGAAGATAAAACTGGCGAAGAGCCGATGGTTGAGCAAAAATCCGAAGGTAAAAAAGAATCGGCCATTAATGATTTGCTGCGCGAGGGGCAAGAGGTGTTAGTGCAAGTGGTGAAAGACCCCTTGGGCACAAAAGGTGCGCGCCTTACCACGCATATCACCATCCCTTCCCGTTATCTGGTATTGATGCCGGATGTGCATACGGTCGGTGTGTCGCAGAAAATTGAGCAGGAAGAAGAGAGGCGACGCCTGAAAAATATTGTGGCGGTGTTCCTCAGTGAATCACCGGTGGCAATGCAGTCCGGGGAAGGCTTTATTGTGCGCACGGCTGCTGAGGGCGCGACGGAAGAGGCCTTGCGTGCCGACATGGAATTTTTACGGCGGGTGTGGGAGTCGATTCGTTTGCGCATTCCCACCATGACAGCCGGCACAGTAGTGCATGAAGATCTGCCACTGGCATTGCGCACCCTGCGTGATCTGGTGGCGGGAGCGGTGGACAAGGTGCGGATTGATTCGCGTGAAACCTATCAGCGTGCCATTCAATTTGTGGAAAAATTTATTCCTGATTTAGTGCCGCGCATTGAATATTACCCTGGGGAACGTCCCATTTTTGATTTGTACTCTGTGGAAGATGAAATCCAGAAATCCCTGGAGCGCAAAGTGCAATTAAAATCGGGGGGGTATTTGATCATCGACCAAACCGAAGCGATGACAACCATTGATGTCAATACGGGCGCGTTTGTTGGGTATCGCAATCTTGAAGAAACCATCTTTAAAACCAATCTTGAAGCAGCGCAGGCCATCGCGCGGCAATTGCGTCTGCGCAATCTTGGCGGCATTATCATTCTCGACTTTATTGATATGACCGAAGAAGACCACAAGCGTCAGGTATTGCGTGTGCTGGAAAAAAGTCTGGAACGTGACCATGCCAAGACCTCCATAAGTGGCGTGTCAGCGCTTGGTTTGGTGGAGATGACACGCAAGCGTACCCGCGAAAGTCTGGCGCATGTCCTGTGTGCCCCGTGCCCCACCTGCATCGGGCGTGGCATACTCAAGACACCGGAAACAGTCTGCTATGAAATTTTTCGGGAAATTTTGCGTGCGGCGCGTCAATTTGATGCCAAACAGTTGCTGGTATTGGCGTCTCAATCAGTAGTGGATGTGTTGCTGGAAGAAGAGTCGACCAGTGTTGCCGAGCTGGAAGCCTTTGTCGGAAAGCCGATAAAATTCCAGGTGGAAACATTGTATACTCAAGAGCAGTTTGATGTAGTTCCGGTATAACAGGCGGTGCCGGTGTAATGCCAGCGCAATCCAATCCATAATATAAACATTTTTGTGAATTCTCTTTTCAGTGGCCTTCGATTTATCAAGCAATCCTGCAAAGCCGCTGCCTGGCCGTTATTTGCGGGTTTGCTTGTCATCGTGGCGATTATCATTACGCTGGTGCGATTCTGGTTACCCGAGGCAGATCATTATCGCGCCGATATTGAGCAGTGGACGAGCAGCTATATTGGCATGCCAGTTACCCTCGGCTCTATTCATATCCGATGGCACAAGTTGCGTCCGCAGCTTGTCATAAGAGATGCCTGCCTGCACAAAAAACTCGATGAACCCAGTGTGGCATGTGTTAAAGAAGCGCACCTTGCACTTGATTTATTGACTGCGTTGCAAGGCGGGGTGCCGGAGTTCGGTGATATAACCCTGATGGGTGTGAATCTTTCTGTGCTGCATCGTGTCGACGGTAGTTTTTCAATCATTGGTTTAGAAGACATGCCGACGGATCCGCGCATGCAAGTAGTGGTGCAGCAATGGTTAATGAAGCAGGATCATCTCGTTATCAAAGACAGCCAGTTACGCTGGCGTGATGAGCGTAGCGGCCAGGAACGTCAGTTTATACACGCCCATCTTGGATTACACAATAACGGCGAACATCATTATTTGTCGGGCACCGTAGCCATGATGCCTGACCCTGCGACCCGCATAAAAGTAGCGATGGAATTACAGGGTAATATTTTTGAGGGGAGCGACTGGTTCGGTAAAGGCTATGTGGAAGGCGTCGCCGTGGAGCCTGCGCAATGGCTGGCGGGGCGAACGCTGGCAGATGTTGGGGTGAGCGCCGGGGAGAGCGTAGCGAGGGGTCTGAATTTCAAGCTATGGGGTACGTGGCAAAATGCTCGCTTGCAGCGTATTCAGGGTGAAGCGGCATTCGCGAACCTGCAACTGAAAAATTCCGCCGCGCAGGGATGCGCAAGTGTCGCGGGCGCAGGATGCGCAGGAGCGACCAGTATGTCCTCGTTGTCCCTGCATAAGCTTGCCGGACATTTTGATTGGCGACGCCATGCGCAGGGTTGGCGATTGGATGCCGATCGTGTGGTATTGATGCGCCCCCAGGATGCCAGTAACATTTCTGCGCGTGAAGAAGTGGCTACTAAAAAAACCACTTTTAAAGTGGCGTTAACCCAGCAGGACAGTGCTACTGTTGTGGAGCTGGGGGCGCATGATTTTCTGCTACAAGACGCAGTGGCGCTGATGTTGCTCAGTAATCTGGTGGATGACACCACCCGAGAGGCGTTAACGGCCATGCAACCCAGTGCGCAGCTCGGTAATGCTTATGTTCGTTATCGGCATGATGAAACCACTGATAAACATACCTTGGTGGCGCGCGCGGATTTTAATGATCTTGCTTTTTCAGGCTGGAAAAACCTGCCCACAGTTACGGGGCTGGACGGTAGGGTGCAAGTCAATGATCAGTCTGGCTCACTGGTGCTGGATACGACCGCAGCACAACTTTCTTTTGATGGCTTATTCAGGGCGCCCCTGTCTCTTGATACACTGAGTGGTTCTGTGGCATGGCGGCACCAGGACGGTGGATGGCGCATTCAAACCCCCGCACTGACTGTCGCAACTGCCGACATCGGCGGTTCGGTTCAGGCGACCATTGATGTTCCTGATGGCAGTGCATCGCCTTTTATAAGTCTTGTTGCCGATTTTTCCAAAGGGAATGTTGAGTATGCGGCACGTTATTTTCCGGTAAGTATTATGCCGCAAGATACCGTGACGTGGCTGGATCGTGCGCTCATCAGCGGCACGGTGACCCACGGCCAGGCATTGTTTCACGGTCGCGTTGCAGATTTTCCGTTTGACACAAGGTCTGGTCAGGTTGATGGTCAGATGACGGGTCGCTTTGAAGTGCGCTTCAATGTCAGCGAAGGCATTCTCGATTATGCTCCCGGTTGGCCGCGTCTGGAAAAAATAGAAACTGAAGTGGTGTTCAACGAACGTCGCATGGAGATCAATGCCGTTGCAGCCAGGAGTCTGGAGTCACAGATTCAACAGGTGCATGTGGCTATTGAAGATCTCGGTGGTAGTCCACCCGTGCTGGTTATTCATGGCCAGGCGCAAGGCCTCACATCGGATGTGTTGCGCTATGTAAAAGAAACGCCTTTAGATAAAAAAATTGGAAAATATTTTGAGAGTGCTCGTGCGCAAGGCCGTAGCACACTGGGTCTGGAGATTCAGATGCCGTTGGCAGCCACAGCTACAGATCGCATTAAAGGTACGTTGGGTTTTGATAACAGCAGCCTGGCCTTTGTCGATGTGGGTGTCGATATGGGCATGGAAGGGGGTGTGGAATTTTCCCAGATCAACGGCGCTTTGAACTTTACTGAGGAAACGCTCATGGCGCGTGATATTCGCGCCATGCTGCTGGGCGAAGCGGTTGAGATTGACGTGACTACGCTGACTACGCGGGCTACCCAGGCCGGACAACAGAACGCCTTTCGCTTTGAGGCGCGCGGTAAGGCCGATGCTCAAACCCTGGCGCAGCATTTTAAATGGCCTTTATTTAATTATTTCAAAGGTGAGTCAAGCTGGCTGGCTACATTGCGGGTTGCTGATTCGGAAAAAGGTGTGCCGAGTGCTGTATTACGTGTTGAATCGCTGTTGAA
Source organism: Gammaproteobacteria bacterium (assembly GCA_031421115.1). Lineage (GTDB taxonomy): Bacteria > Pseudomonadota > Gammaproteobacteria > Ga007554. The sequence goes on from JANOOA010000169.1 coordinate 5,177, forward strand.
GGGTATGGACATCACATTACCTGCGCCCTTAAACAAGTCAGCGGCGCAACTGCGCGAGTTGGTCATGGAA
>JANOOA010000170.1:0-10212 GCA_031421115.1 Gammaproteobacteria bacterium
ATCTGCTGCACCAGCGCGGTTTTTTGTTGCTCCGACAAGGCCCGCGTCATGTCGGTATCAATGAATCCGGGCGCCACCGCATTCACGGTAATATTACGCGACCCCACTTCACGCGCCAATGCCTTGGTAAAACCAATCACCCCGGCCTTGGCGGCGGCATAATTAACCTGACCCGGATTGCCGGTGCAGCCTACCACTGACGAAATACTGATAATGCGCCCCTTGCGCGCCTTCATCATGGCACGTACACAAGCCTTGGACAGGCGATACACAGAACTGAGATTAGTGTTAATAATATCATCCCACTCCTGATCTTTCATGCGCATTAATAGATTATCGCGGGTAATCGCTGCATTATTGATCAAAATGCTCGGCGCGCCAAAATCTTTTTCAATATTTTCCAGCATGGCGTCAATAGAGGCCTGCTCGGTAACATTCAGCACCCGGCCTGCGCCAGTGATATTATTTTCGCCCAAATAAGCGGTGATTTTTCCAGCGCCCTCTTGCGAGGTCGCAGTGCCGATCACCACGGCGCCCTGACGCCCCAGATCCAGCGCAATCGCACGACCAATGCCCCGGCTCGCGCCACTCACCAAGGCGATTTCACCCTTTAAAAAAGACATTTATTCCCCCATCATAGCCCATGTACAGCCAATGCCTCAGCCAACGTGCCTGAATCATACACTGGCAGCACCGCCATATCACGGTCGATGCGCTTGTTCAGCCCCGCCAACACCTTGCCAGGGCCACATTCTACCAAAGTTTTCACCCCGGCGCTGGTCATTGCGCGCACCGTCTCTGTCCAACGCACTGGATTGTGCAACTGGCGCACCAGCGCATCACGAATCTGCTGTGCGTCACTATAGGCCTGCACATCGGCATTGTGCAGCACGGGCACCGTAGGCGGCTTGATAGTAATGGTCTGTAACAACACGGCCAGGCGCTCAGACGCGGGTTTCATCAAGGCACAATGCGACGGCACACTCACCGGCAACAGCAGCACACGCTTGGCGCCAGCCTGTTTGGCCAGATCCACGGCACGCGCTACCGCCGCCGCCGACCCCGCCACCACCACCTGGCCGGGTGAGTTAAAATTCACGGCGGATACTACTTCGCCCTGCGACGCACCGGGAAGAGCCGCAGCGTCACCACATATTTGAATCACCTGGGCATCTTCCAGCCCTAAAATCGCCGCCATCGCGCCCTGCCCAGCGGGCACAGCGTCCTGCATATAGCGCCCGCGCTCGGCAACCAGACGCACCGCGTCGGTAAACTCCAGCGCGCCTGCGCACACCAAGGCAGTATATTCGCCCAGACTATGTCCAGCCATCATTGCCGGCATCTTGCCACCTTGAGCCTGCCACGCGCGCCACACCGCCACGCCAGCAGCCAGCATGGCGGGTTGAGTTTTGTGGGTCTGGTTCAACTCGGATTCAGGGCCGGACTGCACCAACGCCCACAGATCATAACCAAGCACTACCGAGGCTTGCGCAAAGGTGTCGTGTACCTGGGGATAAACCGTGGCAAGCTCTGCCAGCATGCCTACCGATTGCGAACCCTGGCCGGGAAAAACAAATGCGAGTGACATTTCAATCCTTGTGTGTTGCCATTTCGAGCAGCCTACTAATATTTTATCAGTGCCGAACCCCAGGTAAAACCACCGCCGAAGGCTTCCAGCAGCAACATTTCGCCGCGTTGAATGCGTCCGTCACGCACCGCCACATCCAGTGCCAACGGTATCGACGCCGCTGAGGTATTACCGTGCTCACCCACTGTAACAACCACCCGCTCCATTGGCATTTTGAGTTTTTTGGCGGTGGCTTCAATAATGCGAATATTCGCCTGGTGCGGCACCAGCCAGTCAATGTCCGAGCGTTCCAGTTGATTGGCTTCCAGCGTTTCATCAACGATGCGACCCAGGGTGTTCACGGCCACTTTGAATACTTCATTACCCTGCATTTTCACGTAGGCATTGCCCGCTTGCACCTGAGCGTAGCCCTGCGAAATGCCAAATGGCACGGTGAGCAGGTTTTCATAGGCGCCATCGGCATGTAAATGGGTAGAAAGAATGCCTGGCTCATCACTTGCTGCCAACACCACGGCGCCCGCACCATCACCAAACAGCACGCAGGTGCCACGATCAGTCCAGTCGGTAATGCGCGACATGGTTTCGGCGCCGATCACCAGCACACAGCGTGCGCTGCCGGTGCGTATAAATTTGTCGGCGACACTCAGCGCATAGATAAAGCCGGTGCATACCGCTTGTATGTCGAAAGCCGCCGGACCATGAATGTCGAGACGCTGCTGCAGCAGGCAGGCGGTGCTGGGAAAGACGCGGTCGGGGGTGGTGGTGGCGACAATAATTAAATCAATATCGGCAGGCGTGATACCCGCAGCCTCAATCGCACGACGCGCGGCAATCTCGGCCATATCGCAGGTGGTTTGCTGCGGCGCGGCGATATGCCGCTCGCGGATACCGGTGCGCTCGACGATCCATTGGCTGGTGGTATCAACCATTTCTTCCAGATCGGCGTTGGTCAGTACTTTGTCGGGCAGGTAACTGCCTGTGCCAATAATTCGTGAATTTTTTGCTATGGGGGGCATGGGCATAATTAAACCGCACGCCTCTCTAGCAGAAAAACTTCCAGTTGTTTGCTGATGCGCTGCGGCACGTCCTTTCTCACTTCCAATACCGCTTCCTTGATCGCATTGGCAAAGGCAAAGGCGTCTGCCCCACCGTGGCTTTTAATCACGATGCCTTGCAAGCCCACCAGGCTGGCGCCGTTGTATTGACGCGGGTCGATTTTAGCGCGAAACGCCTTGAGTACCGGCATGGCGAGCAGACCCACCATCTGTGTTATCAAGGAGCGTTTGAATTCCTGCTTCATGTAATGGCTGATCATTTTCGCTAAGCCTTCGCTGGTCTTAAGCGCGACATTGCCGACAAAACCATCGCACACCACCACATCAACCGTACCTTTGTAAATATCATCGCCTTCAACGAAACCCACATAATTAATGTCCGGCGTGGCGGCAAGCAGACGGGCTGCGCTTTTCACCACTTCGTTGCCCTTCATCTCTTCTTCGCCAATATTGAGCAGGCCTACACGTGGCCGCTCGATATTATCCACGGCGCTTACCAACACCGAACCCATCATGGCGAATTGAAACAGATGTTCGGCAGTGGAATCAATATTCGCGCCCAGATCCAGCATGTGAGTATGCCCGATCATGGTCGGCAACGAGGAAATAATGGCGGGGCGATCAATGCCCGGCAGGGTTTTAAGCACGTAGCGTGCAGTGGCCATCAAAGCACCGGTATTGCCCGCGCTGACACAGGCCTGGGCGCGCCCCTCTTTCACCAGATTGATAGCGACACGCATTGAGGAATCTTTCTTGCCGCGCAACGCCTGTGCGGGCGGCTCATCCATTTCAACGCGCTGTGAGGCGTGGTGGATCTGCAATCGATCACTGGCTGTGGCATGATTGGCACGCAATTCACCGGCGATGACATCCCGATCGCCCACTAAAATCAGGGCAAGATCAGCCTGCTCGGCCAAGACGCTGAGTGCCGCTGGCACTACAACATGAGGACCATGATCGCCCCCCATAGCATCCAACGCCAGCGTTAGGGTCAAGCCTTAGTCGCCTTTGGTAACAAGAACCTTACGGCCTTTGTAATACCCGTCAGCGGTAATGTGGTGACGGCGGTGCGTCTCGCCGCTGGTCTTGTCAACCGACAAGGTAGGGCCTGTCAATGCATCGTGTGAACGGCGCATACCGCGCTTGGAGGGGGTGGTTCGGGCTTGTGGGACCGCCATGAGATTAACTCCTAGTGTAAATTATATAGGTAACAAAAATAACTACTTCTGCTTCAACGGCTTATCACCGCTTTTATCACTGCCTTTATCACTGAAGGCGCCCGCCAACACGGCAAATGGGCGTCTCTTGCCTTCCGGCGGTAAATCTTCTGCCACCACTTTATCCAGTGCGCCCGATCGAACTGGGCATTGCCCTTCTTCATGCAGAGGCGCTACGGGCAACGCCAACAGTAATTCATCTTCGATGATCGAGGCCAATGACTGCGGCTGTCCCTCTGTTATAGGCGCCAGCACCAGTGGCTCATACTCGTCCGGCAGTTGCTCTGCCTCGTCCAGCGCCCGCACTATACCCAAGGCGATATTCACGTGCAACGGCAGAATCATGGCCTGTAAACAGCGCTGGCAGATGACGTCAAGCTCAGCATGCAGACTACCCAGCACCCGGCGCACCCCTTGCCCGTCCACGCTAAAGGCCAGGTCTATGTCTACCTCGCCCGAGTGCGGCATGCCCAGCGCGACCATCAGGCGCGGCATAGCCGTTACGACCACCCGGCCTTTCAGCGTTTGACGGGTTTCCGCCAAACGCATGGGATCTACAAATTCCGGCAATGAGCTGGTCAACTGATTCGACATAAGCCGATTATAATACAATTAATCAACCCCCCATGTCAAAAAAGACCGAAAACCCTGCCGCTGGCCCTCCCCGCCCCTACTACGCCTTGACTCCAGCTATTAATTCCCGTAGAAAGCAGAGAGTTAGTGAGTTTTTTCTACCGTTCGTTAACTATTTATAGTTGTTCGGCCGATGAGTTAAGGAACCAACCCCCCGAGGCGCGCCCGTGATCAAAAAAGTTCTCATTGCCAACCGTGGCGAAATTGCAGTGCGCATCGTGCGCGCCTGTGCCGAAATGGGCATTACCTCAGTGGCTATTTATACCGACGCCGACCGCGCCTCGCTGCATGTTAAAAAAGCCGATGAGGCTTATAATATCGGCCCAGAATCGGTGGCCGGTTACTTGAACGCCCACCGCATTGCTAATCTTGCGGTGGCCACGGGCTGCGACGCGCTGCATCCGGGCTATGGTTTTCTGTCGGAAAATCCGCAATTGGCCGAGATTTGTGCGCGCCGTAATATTCGTTTTATCGGCCCCTCACCCGATGTGATCCGCCGCATGGGTGACAAAATCGCGGCTCGTCATTCCATGATTGCTGCCGGTATTCCTGTTATACCCGGCAGTGAGGGCAATCTGAGCGGCGTGGATGAGGCGCTCAAATGCGCAGAAAAGTTCGGTTATCCCGTTATGCTCAAGGCCACCTCGGGAGGTGGTGGGCGCGGCATCCGGCGCTGCGAAAACGCCGATGATCTACGCAAGAATTTTGATCGCGTGATTTCAGAAGCCACCAAAGCCTTCGGCAGCGCCGAGATTTTTCTGGAGAAGTGCATCGTCAACCCGCGCCACATCGAAATGCAGGTGCTGGGCGACCATCATGGCAACGTTATTCATTTGTTCGAGCGGGATTGCTCAATTCAACGCCGTCACCAGAAATTGATTGAGATTGCTCCTTCACCGCAACTTAATGATCAGCAGCGTGCTGTATTGGCTGACCTGGCAGTGCGTGCAGCCAAGGCGGTAGGCTATCAAAACGCAGGTACAGTGGAATTTTTACTGGATGCCAACAACGATTTTTATTTCATGGAGATGAATACGCGCCTGCAAGTTGAACATACGGTCACGGAACAGATTACGGGCATCGACATTGTGCGCGAACAAATTCGTATTGCGGCGGGCCTACCGTTGCGTTATCGTCAGGATGAGATACAGCGTCGCGGTTATGCGATAGAGTTTCGTATTAATGCGGAAGATCCGAAAAATGATTTTCTGCCAAGCTTCGGGCGCATTACTCGTTATTTCGCACCCGGTGGGCCGGGGGTACGCACCGACGGTGCTATTTATACCGGCTATGTGATTCCACCCTATTATGATTCGCTGTGTGTAAAGCTGACAATTTGGGCGCTGACCTGGGAAGAGGTGCTGGACCGCTCTCGACGCGCGTTGCTAGACATTGGCGTGTATGGCATTAAAACTACCATTCCTTATCATCTTGAAATTATTAATTCGCCGGAATTTAAAGCCGCGAATTTTGATACCAGTTTTGTGGAAATGCACCCGGAATTAATAAATTATTCCGTGCGTCGGGCACCACGCGAGCTGGCGGCGGCGATCGCGGCGGCGGTGTTCACGCATATGGACACAGCGAATAACACACCACCCCTCTAACCATTTTGAAACATTAAGCGAGATTAACTATGTCACGCGTCTATATTACCGACACCATATTACGCGACGCTCACCAATCCTTGATTGCGACGCGCATGCGCACCGAGGATATGTTGCCGATTTGCAGCAAGCTGGATCAAGTCGGCTTCTGGTCTTTGGAAGTATGGGGTGGTGCCACATTTGATGCTTGCCTGAGGTTCCTCAAGGAGGATCCGTGGGATCGGTTACGCAAACTGCGCGCAGCGCTGCCTGACACGCGACTGCAAATGTTGCTGCGCGGCCAGAATCTGCTCGGCTATCGGCATTATTCAGATGATGTGGTACGTGCCTTCATCGCACAGGCGGCCACCAATGGTATTGACGTATTCCGTATTTTTGATGCGTTGAACGATACGCGTAATTTGCGGGTGTCTATCGAAGCAGTGAAAGCAGCGGGCAAGCACGCGCAAGGTACGCTCTGCTATACCACCAGCCCGATGCACAGCATTGCGCAATTTGTGGAGATGGCGAAAGAGTTGCAAGCGATAGGTTGCGATAGTATCGCGATTAAGGATATGGCCGGGCTACTCACTCCCATGGTCACTGCAACGCTGGTGCGCAGCCTAGTGAGCGCACTACGCGTTCCCGTACACCTTCATTCACACGCCACTTCCGGTCTTGCCAGCATGTGTCAACTAAAGGCGGTGGAAAACGGTTGCCGCCATATTGACACCGCGATTTCGAGCTTTTCTGGCGGCACCAGCCACCCCGCCACAGAGAGCATGGTTGCCGCGTTGCGCGGTACCGAATATGACTCCGAATTGAATCTGGAACTGCTACAGGAAATTGGCTTTTATTTTTACGGCGTGCGTAAAAAATATCATCGCTTTGAAAGTGAATACACCGGCGTCGATACACGCGTGCAGGTGAACCAGATTCCCGGCGGCATGATCTCCAACCTTGCCAATCAATTGCGCGAGCAAGGCGCGTTGAACCGCATGAACGAGGTGCTCGCAGAAATTCCGCAGGTGCGTGAAGACCTGGGTTTTCCGCCGCTGGTAACACCCACATCACAAATCGTTGGCACACAGGCGTTACTGAATGTGTTAACGGGGATGCGTTATAAAACCATCACCAATGAAGTGAAGCTATATTTACAGGGTCGTTATGGTAAAACGCCGGGGCCCGTAAATACTATTGTGCGTCAGCAAGCGATTGGCAATGAAGAGGCGATTGAATGCCGTCCCGCTGATTTCCTGAAAGATGAAATGGAATCGCTGCGCCATGATATTGGTGCGCTGGCGACTTGCGAAGAGGATGTGTTGAGTTATGCGATGTTCCCGGAAATCGGCCGGGCTTTTCTTGAGCAGCGTGCTGCGGGGACGCTGGTTCCTGAGCCTTTGGAACTGCCGAATAAGGCGGAAGTATTGCAAGGTCATACGCCAGTGGAATTCAACGTCACCATGCACGGCGAAACCTATCACATCAAGGTGACGGGCGGCGGCCACAAGACTCTGAATCGGCGGCCACTGTATGTTTCGGTGGATGGGGTTCCTGAAGAAATCATCGTAGAAACACTGCAAGAGCTGGACACCACACCGGGAGGCATTTCCAACACGCGCACAGGCGGCAGCACACACCCCCGCGCGCATGCACCGGGGCATGTCACCACCTCCATGCCAGGCACCATTGTTGAGGTGTTGGTGAAGATGGGTGATACCGTGAAGGCAGGCGATCCGGTGCTGGTCACTGAGGCCATGAAAATGGAAACCGAGGTACAGGCACCAATCTCTGGAAAAGTCACTGCTGTAAATGTAAAAAAGGGCGATAGTGTGAATCCTGATGAGGCATTAATTGAGATTACCTGAGCATAGTTCCATCGGCGCCCATCACACACAGCTAATACTCGCTTCATCCTCTCCGTTTCGGAAAGAATTGTTGCATCGCTTGGGTTTGCCATTTTCCGTGATTGCTCCGCAAGCCGATGAAACACCGTTGCCCGGCGAAAGTCCGCGAGCACACGTGGCACGGCTCGCCAGCGTCAAAGCGCACGCAATAGTGCAGCAGCATCCTCATGCACTGATTATTGGTTCGGATCAGGTAGCAGTGCTGGAAGGCGAGATTATCGGCAAACCCGGCGACCATCACACCGCCGTGCAGCAACTGACTAAAGCATCAGGAAAGCGTATGGAATTTCTCACCGGGCTATGCCTGCTGAATAGCGCCACACACCGCATGCAAGTCGATGTGATCCCATTTTCCGTGGTGTTTCGCGCGCTCAGTGCCGCGCAGATTGAGCGTTACCTGCGCCATGAGCAACCTTATAATTGCGCAGGCTCGTTCAAGTCAGAAGGTTTGGGTATCGCACTTTTCGATAAACTGGAAGGCGACGACCCCACCGCGCTGATCGGCCTGCCATTAATCAGCCTGGTGCGCATGCTGGAGCAGGAAGACATGCATGTTATTTGATATACTGCATTCCTTTCAGAACTGAACCCTCATGCAGAAATTTTCAAAATGGCTGTGGCGCACCGCCACCCTGGTTTTCATCGCCATATTATTTTATCAAGGCTGGCTTTATTGGCAAGTGTCACGTCTTGACACGAAAAACCCCCAAGACACATCAATGATGCAGGCGCGTCTTGCAGAGATGCAGTCTGCCCCTGCTACAAAAGGCAAGCCCGCTAAAGTCGACTACCGCTGGGTGCCGATGAAAAATATCTCGCGTTATTTGCAGCGCGCTATCATCGCTTCTGAAGATGCCACTTTCTACAGCCATGAAGGTTTTGACTGGGAAGGCATTAAAGTCGCCGCCGAGAAAAATCTCAAGAAAGGAAAAATTGTTGCCGGTGGTAGCACCATCAGTCAGCAACTTGCTAAAAATCTGTTTCTTTCTACGCAGCGCACCCCGTGGCGCAAAGCAGAAGAAGCTGTTATCACGGTGATGCTGGAAAACAGTCTCAGCAAGCAACGCATTTTTGAAATCTATTTGAATGTGATTGAATGGGGTGATGGCGTGTTTGGTGCAGAAGCGGCCGCACGCCATTATTTCAGGAAATCCGCCGCCAGCCTCACGCCCCGCGAGGCGGCCTGGTTAGCGGCTATTGTGCCTAATCCGCGTTATTATGACAAACACCGCACCCACCGCCGCGCTGCGCGCAAATCCAACATCATTCTGGCGCGTATGGCAGTGCGTTATGGCCGCGACTTCAATGCTGCACCACGCGTGGTGGAAGCGCCTGTAACCCCTGCACCTGAGCTTACATTGCCGACGGAGCCAGAGACATCTTCAGATGTCAGCACATCGACAGACACGACCACACAAAGCGGCGAAGCGCCTTCTGTGGCAGAGCCACCAAACCCCGAGCCAGTCACACCACCCATTGATCCAGTGACTGAAAACACTTTGCCACCTGGCATATAGACTCCAGGTTGTTAACGGTGATAACTGGAGTCGTAGTGGACATAGTAATCACTGCTCACCGCCGTGACGATTAATAGGGTATTCGCCGGTCTTGCCGACGAACGGCAGCGCCAGCATCCACGGCAGCGTGAGCTGCTTCGGATCACGAAACTGCGTGAGCCCGATGGTCATGCCTTCATGTCCCTGCTCCGGCTGGGCACGATACGTACCGAATAACCTGTCCCACCATGGCAGGTTGAAGCCAAAATTGCTGTTGGTCTCACGCGCAATCACCGAATGATGCACACGGTGCATATCTGGCGTGACCACGAAAAGCCGCAACACCTTGTCCACAGCCACGGGAATACGCCAGTTGCTGTGATTAAACATCGCCGTAGCATTTAACAACACTTCAAAAATTAACACTGCCAACAGCGGTGGACCCAGTACGCTTATCGCTGCCAGCTTGATCAACATCGATATAATAATCTCGACCGGATGAAAGCGCGCCCCGGTAGTTACGTCAAAATCCAGATCTGCATGGTGCATCATGTGCAACCGCCACAGTGCGGGCACTGCATGAAACATCACATGTTGCAGATAAATGATAAAATCCAGCACTACCATGGCAATCACCACCGCCAGCCAGTAAGGTATCTCAACATTATTCAACAACCCCCAGCCGCGCTCATCGGCCAGCAGCGCCATACCCACCGCCGCCACTGGAAAC
>JANOOA010000171.1:0-12092 GCA_031421115.1 Gammaproteobacteria bacterium
GACCTGTTGATGCAGATCAGGACGTAACAGCAGATCTTCTGGCGGATAGCCGGTGAGTGTCAACTCAGGAAAAACAATGGCATGAGCATGTAACTCATCACGGGCGCGGCACAAGGCGGCAATGATTTTTTCGACATTACCAGCTACATCGCCGACGTGGAAACCAAGCTGGGCCATGGCGATGCGCAGTGATGCTGGTCGAGCCTCTTCTGAGTTTTGCTTTGACACACTCACACCTGCGCTAAGCATTGCAACATGCGCGCGCCCATGTCCGCAGGCGAACGCACCACACTCACACCTGCTGCTTCGAGCGCGGCAAATTTCTCGTCTGCCGTGCCTTTACCACCGGAAATAATCGCACCCGCATGACCCATACGCTTGCCCGGTGGGGCAGTCACGCCTGCAATATAAGCAACCACGGGTTTCGTCACATGGTGCTTTATAAAGTCAGCAGCCGCTTCCTCGGCGCTGCCGCCAATTTCACCGACCATAATAATGCCGCGCGTCTGCGGGTCTTGTTCAAACAGCATCAGGCAATCAATAAAGTTCATGCCCTGAATCGGGTCGCCGCCAATTCCCACACAAGTGCTTTGCCCCAAACCACTCAGCGTGGTCTGATGCACGGCCTCATAGGTGAGCGTGCCCGAGCGCGACACAATACCAACACTGCCCGGCATGTGAATACTGCCCGGCATGATGCCAATTTTGCATTCACCGGGGGTAATCAGCCCTGGACAATTCGGGCCAATCAAGCGCGTATCATAGCCGCGCAATGCGGCCTTGACCTTGAGCATGTCCTGCACCGGAATACCTTCGGTGATACAGGCAATGACTTTAATGCCGGCATCGGCGGCTTCCAGTATGGCATCTGCTGCAAAGGCGGCAGGCACATAAATCATGGTGGCGTCCGCGCCCGTTTCTGCAACAGCCTGATGCACAGTGTTGAATACCGGTTTACCCAGATGCGTTTGCCCACCTTTGCCTGGCGTTACTCCACCGACCAGTTGCGTGCCATACGCCAACGCCTGCTCCGAATGGAAGGTGCCTTGTTTGCCGGTAAATCCCTGACAAATGACTTTGGTATTTTTATTAACGAGTATGCTCATTGGATTTACGCCCCGTGGATATAACCATCACGCTCAAGGCGCAATAAAATCTGCTGCACAGCCTCGTCGACACTGAGCGCCGCAGTATCAAGCACAACTTCAGCGTGTTCCGGCACTTCATAGGGATCACTGATACCGGTAAATTCTTTCACCAGCCCGGCACGCGCTTTGGCATACAGACCTTTGCGGTCACGGCCTTCGCATACTTCAATCGAGGTGCATATATAGGTTTCGAAAAACCCGCCCAATGGTTCAATCATTTCACGCACGGCGCGTCGCATTGCAGCATAGGGCGCAATCGGTGCGCAAATCGCAATGCCGCCGTGTTTGGTAATTTCACTGGCGACATAGCCAATACGTCGCACATTAATATCACGATGCTCTTTGGAAAAACCCAATTCGCTGGACAGATGCTTGCGCACCAGATCACCGTCCAGCAACGTGACGTTGCGCCCACCCATTTCGAGCAGCTTGATCATCAACGCTTTGGCAATCGTTGATTTACCCGCGCCTGACAAGCCGGTGAAAAAAATCGTCAAGCCCCTCTGGCTACGCGCCGGCTGCGCTTTACGCAACGCCTGCAATACACCGGCATAAGAAAACCACGCGGGTATTTCCAGCCCTTCAGTGAGACGACGCTGTAACTCCGCCTCTGAAAAATCAATAATGCGCGCGCCTTCGATCATGGTTGGCACTTTGTCTCTGGGCATATGCTGGGCGCGATCTTCCACATAGACCAATGGCGGCATCACTATGAGTTCTACGCCGAGTTCTTTCTGGTGCGCTGAAAAACTGCTTTTTATATCGTCCAGACTTATCCCATTCGGTATGTCACGCTGGTCAATAATCAAATGTGTACAACCATGATTACGATAGACCATGGCATGCCACAACAGCTCACGCACACCCGCCGCACGCAGTGTGAGTGGCAACAACGCCAAGGTGGTAGTGGACGCAGGATAATGCGGCATGACGGCCTGGTAACAGCGCATCTGATTGTGATAGTCGAGCGTATCCGAGCGGATCGTGCCCATGATTGGGCTGATCAGTAAACTGGCCTGATGTTCTGCGGCGGTGCTCTGTGTAAAATCATGCTCGGCACGATGCAGCGCACGCTGCGTCTTGAAAGCCGCGACACGTTGCCAACCATGCCGTATAAAAAAATCACGCAGCGCCTGCGGTGTCATCCATGAAGACGCATAATCATGATGCACCGGCTGAGCGACACCCTGCAATCCACCCCCCACATAATGAGTGCGTGCAGACTGCGTTAAGCCTGCCACATTTGCGCTGGTTTCGGCTGGTTTATCCGCTTCCCAAGTATCACTTACTGTCAGGACTGCCAGCATGAACCCTTCCAGATCACGCAGTGCAATACGCGCGCCGGGGCTTAATGACGCTGCAGTCTTTGCGTCGATATCAAGCATGATCGGCATGGGCCAGAATGTGCCATTGGCAAGACGCATGTCTTTCAATACGCTTTCGTAATCGGCACGACCCATGAAACCGCGCAGTGGCGAATAACCACCATTCAGCAACAACTCCAGATCACAGGTTTGCCGATGATCAAGATCAATGGAAGGAAACTCAACCGAGGTACGCTTCAACTCTTCAGCCTGTTCTGGGCTGACCATGAGATTGACCAGGTTCATTTCAATGGATCTCATAGGATGACGCCCGTGTAGGCACGGGGCCCACCCTACGTTGCCAAAGATTTATCAAGTTAATTTCTGCCATAGGTATCCTGGAATCGCACAATATCATCTTCACCGAGGTAGGCACCGGATTGCACTTCAATCAACTCAAGAGGTATCGCACCGGGATTTTCGAGGCGATGTTTTTCGCCAATCGGAATATAGGTGGATTGGTTTTCCGTTAACAAAAATACTTCTTCACCGCGTGTTACACGCGCTGTGCCACGCACCACAATCCAATGCTCGGCACGGTGATGATGCATCTGTAAAGAAAGTGTGGCGCCCGGATTCACGATAATGCGTTTCACCTGAAAGCGCTCGCCGCTGTCTATACCATCATAACTTCCCCAAGGACGCGACACTTTACGATGCAGCAAATGCTCTGAACGTTGGGTATTTTTCAAATGGGCCACAATCTGTTTTACGTCCTGCGCCTGGTCTTTATGCACCACCAATACTGCATCGGGTGTTTCAATCACCACCAGATTATCCACGCCAACACATGCCAGAAAACGATGCTCTGCAACTAACAGCGTGTTGCGTGTTTGATGCGTAAATACATCACCGCGTGTGACATTACCATGCGCATCTTTTTCGCTCACATCCCATAATGCTGCCCAGGCGCCCACATCCGACCATTTTGCATCCAGTGGCACCACAGCGGTTTTTTCTGCCTTGGAGGTTGCACCCTCTACGGTGAGTTTTTCCATGACAGCATAATCAATGGAGTCAGAAGGACACACCAGAAATGCAGTTTTATCTACACGATAAAAATCATGATCGTTTTTACCACGCTGATAGGCAGCTTGGCAGGCGTCTACCATAGCGGGCTGAAATCTCAGCAGCTCCTGCATCCATACCGACGCCTTCATCATGAAAATACCGCTGTTCCATAAATATTCGCCAGAGGCCACATAACTCTCTGCCCTTAGCGTATCCGGTTTTTCAACAAAAGCGGCAATCTGGCAGGCACCGGATTTAGTGCTGTGCTTGATAGCAGCGCCTTGCCTGATATAACCATAACCCGTTTCTGCCCGGCTCGGCACAATGCCGAATGTTACAAGACGACCCTGCTCCGCTAACATCGCACCTTCCACCACCGCATGCTGAAAAGCCACTACATCTTGAATAATATGATCGGCAGGCATGACTAACAGAACAGGATCGCGCTCAGTGGCATTGTGTTCCGCATGGACAGCGGCCAATGCGCCCAACGTCAACGCCGGCGCCGTGTTACGGCCCGCTGGCTCGAGGATGATTGCCGCCGGCTTTGCACTAATTTGCCGCAACTGTTCAGCCACCAGGAAGCGATGCTCCTCGTTGCAGACGATTAAAGGCGCCAGAATCACGTCCGTGGTGGTCAGATGCGCTTGCAAGCCCTGCAAGCGCAAAAGCGTTGACTGCAGCATGGTATGATCCCCTGCCAAAGCCAATAATTGCTTGGGATAGTGCTCACGCGACATTGGCCAGAGGCGCGTACCGGAGCCGCCAGACAATATAAGTGGCTGAATATACATACTATTTTCCTTGGATGAATCCCTGACTGTAACTGGTTATGATGCCATCACCAAATTATATAAGATAACCGATGTATTATCATATGCCATTGAAAAATAAAGGTGACTTTTATTAACCCGGATTTTCCATTAGCTCTCGTAGCGAGGGTGTACAAGGTGCTGAAAATACACGCCAACTCATAACGATGTATTACCATAGCCAGAAAATGATAGCTTTATGAACCTTAAGCAGATTATTCTGTCCCAATACTTCCTGTTTTCATAAAATCGTTCAGGGTGTTGTGAACATACAAAATTCTCTTCTGGCATGTGTCCTCGCATGCGGCATCAGCCTGCCGCTGCCGGGTTTCGCCGTGGATCTGCCGAATATGGGCGACACCTCAGGCGCCATTGTATCCCCGGATGAAGAACGTCATCTCGGCGAAGAGCTCATGCGCCGCATTCGCCAGTCTCTGCTACTGGTTGAAGATCCCGAAGTCACCGAATACATACAATCACTCGGTTACCAACTTGTCGCCAATAGCGACACGCCCACGCAGAATTTTACTTTTTTTGTTATTAACGATAATTCAATTAATGCTTTTGCAGCGCCGGGGGGATTCATTGGCATCAATAGCGGCCTGATTCTCACTACCGAATCCGAAAGCGAGCTGGCCTCAGTGGTCGCGCATGAAATTGTGCATGTAACACAACGCCACCTGGCGCGCGCTATCGAAAAAGCTAACAAGATGAATCTACCTGCCACTGCCGCGCTGATCGCAGCCATAATTCTGGCAGGAAAAAATACTCAGATTGGTCAGGCGGCCCTCATGACCACCATGGCAGGCAATACGCAAAACCAGTTGAACTTTACGCGCGCGCATGAACAAGAGGCTGATCGTCTGGGCATGGAAATTCTGGCCGATGCCGGTTTCAACCCGCAGAGCATGCCGACGTTTTTTGAGAAGTTGCAGCAAGCCAGTCGTTTTTATGATAACCGCCTGCCAGAATTATTGAAAACCCATCCGGTGACGCTGTCGCGTATTGCTGACTCACGCAACCGTGCCGAACAATATCCAGTAAAAAAGAAATATACGGAAAATGACGCTTATCGTTTAATACAGGCAAAACTGCGTGTGCTCAGCAGTGAAAACCCCGCTATCTACATTAAAGACTTTGAGAATACCGCCAGAAAAAGTCATGCGGCCATTAAAGGTGGCGTTACAGATCATGAGTATTATGGTTACGCGCTGGCGTTGCTGACCGCTAATCGTTACAGCGAGGCACGCACGCAAATAGAAAGGCTTCTGGAAAAAGAACCGGAGAAAATTCCGTATATTATTGCCATGGCAAAATTGGATATGGCTGACAAGCATCTCGCCGAAGCGCTGCAAAATTTAAGCGCGGCGCTTGATCTGTATCCGCATAACCATCCATTAACCGTGGTGTATGCCAATGCCCTTCTGGAAAGCGGACAAGCCGGGGCGGCTCGCATACTTTTGAAAGAACACGTGCGCCGCATCGCCAATGATCCTGCGCTGTACGAATTACTGGCCCGTGCCGAGGTAGACGCTGGATACAAGGCGGATTCACACCAGTCCCTCGCCGAATATTATTTTCTGAGAGGTGAAACTCACTCTGCCATTGAGCAGCTCAATATCGCTTTACGCCTGACACAACACAAGGATTTTTATCGCACCTCACGCATTGAAGCGCGCCTTAAACAACTTCAAGCCTATGTGATAGCGGCAGAAAAACGCTGAACATCATAGTTGGGTCGCTTGCCGGGTTTCGATTTCGACCTTGTGCCGGGTACGCGCAAAATCAACGTCAGTGAGATGCAACAAATCCGTCACTTTGCGCACCAGATGTTCCTCATGCTTATCTTTGTGCGTATCGGCAAAAGCAATACGCCACATCATTTCCAGCACGTGCCGCTTCTGTTCAACGGAAAAATGCCGGTCGATAAGGCTGGTGAATTGATACAGTGACGTGGCATCATCTGCTTCTTTTTCGGCAAGGTACACCAGCTCTGTGGTTTCCTGCACAGTGAGTCCAAAAATACGTTGCACGGCTTCGACCACATTCGTGCGCTCATTGTCATTCACATCAAAATCTGCCCGACTGGTTTCAATCAGGAGCGCGGCGGTCGCCAAACGCAAGGCATGCTCTGCACCAACATTATTATTTCCCCCGCTTGCAGGAGGCTGAAGATGTGTATCAAAAAATTGGCGGATAGCTTTCAACATAAAGATACGTCCTTTCAAAATGAATCTAAAAACGACTTTTCCAAGGTTAAATCCATTTTTTCCATTAGCCTCGTAGCGAGGGCGCGCAAGGTGCTGAATCTGGGTTAAACCTCTTTACGTCCAGAAAAAGCATACTGCAACGTCCCGCCGTCCACATATTCAAGCTCCCCCCCCAACGGCATACCATGCGCGATGCGCGTGGGTTTAATGCCACGCTTACGCACCATTTCGGCAATGTAGTGTGCAGTGGCTTCGCCTTCAACCGTTGAATTGGTTGCGAGGATGACTTCTTTAATGCCGCCGGCGTCGAGATTCACTATTAATTGATCGAGTCCAATTTCGCGCGGACCAATTCCATCCAGCGGCGATAAATGGCCCATCAGCACAAAATACAAGCCTTTGTAGGTGCCCGAACGCTCTATGGCCTGCACGTCACCCGGCATTTCTACTACACATACACAGGTGCGGTCACGGCTACTGTTTGCACACAGACGGCATATTTCCAGCTCGGTTAAGGTGCGGCACGATGCGCAATGGCCGACGTTATCTGCCGCCAGGGACAAAGTCTGCGCCAAACGCCGCGCACTGGCGCGATCACGCTGTAATAAATGAAATGCCATGCGTTGTGCTGATTTAGGGCCTACACCCGGCAAGCAGCGCAGCGCAGTAATCAACTGGCCAATCAGGGAATCATCAATCACGAGGAATATTTAACTCTGATATTTTGTCAAAAGGGCATCTTGAAGCCGGGTGGCAAACTCATACCGGCGGTCATGCCGGCCATTCTTTCCTGCGAACGCTTTTCGATCTGGCGCACCGCATCATTCACGGCAGCCGCGAACAAATCTTCGAGCATGTCCTTGTCATCTTTCATCAAACTGGGATCAATATTCACGCGCTTTACATCATGCCGCCCAGTCATCACCACACTCACCATTCCGCCCCCGGCCTGGCCGGTAACTTCCAGATTCGCCAGTTCTTCCTGGGCTCTATGCATGTCTTCCTGCATTTTTTGCGCCTGTTTCATCAGGTTGCCAATACCACCTTTCATCATTGCCGTTACCTCACTAAATGATTAATACAGATTTAACATTTTCTTCAAAGAGCGATCACACAGGCTGAATTGACTCTGGCACTACGCGCGCATTGAAAGCTTCCTGCATGGCTTTAATGTTCGCGTCATTGGTAATCGTCTGTACCGCCGCCTGACGCCGATCCGTCTCACGTTGTCCTTGTATCACGGCAGGCGTTTCGGCATGGGGCGTGCCAACATCAATGATGAGTCGCGTCGATTTTCCATAATGCTGACTGAGCGCCTGCTGCAAACGCTCTTCGATTTTTTTGTTACGCAGTGAAAGGTGCGCGGAAGCCAATGTCAAATGTATGCCATCTTCATCGTGTTTTTTGAGGGCGCAATGCGTTGCCAGTTGGCGCGCCATACCTTCCAGCTTGAGCGCTTCAACAATATTGCTCCATCCCATGCTTGCCGTTACCAATGAGGCGGTGCCCCGGAGTGCAGGGGGCGCAGAAACTGTTGCAACCTGGGCAGGTGTTGCCGGAGATCGCGACGGCGTAATCGTAATCGCAGCGGGTGTAGGTGGCGTAACGGCACGCACTTCTGCTGCCGTTGGCCGCAGAGGGGCTTTAGGCACGACGGCAGGGGATGGGGCTATCACCGCACTGCCTGCATCAACCGGACGGAATGCCAGCATGCGCAGCAATACCATTTCCAGGCCACTGCGCGGATCAGGCGCCAGGGCGAGATCACGCCGGCCGATCAATCCAATCTGATAAAACAACTGCACATCTTCAGCAGACATCTGCGCTGCCAGCCGCTTCACCGCATCACCATCACTCAAACTGCTATCCACGGCAGAGGGCACTACCTGAGCCAGCGCAATGCGATGCAGTAGCGACACCAGCTCTGCCAGTACGTCCGTAAAATCCGGCGACTGCTCTGCCACGCTGTTGACTTGCTGCAATACCGCCTGGGCATCGTTCGCCGCCAAGGCCTCGGCTAATGCAATGACCTGGCTCTGGTCAAGTGTACCGAGCATGGCGCGTACATCCACTTCGCGCACCGTGCCACCACCATAGGCAATAGCCTGATCGAGCAGACTCAGCGCGTCACGCATGCTGCCATCAGCGGCACGGGCAATCTGCGCCAACGCAGCGGGTTCACTGGCAAGGCGCTCTTCGCCCAGAATAAAAGCCATCTGCTGGGTGATCAACTCCACCGGCAGGCGCTTCAGGCTGAATTGCAGGCAGCGTGACAGAATAGTTGCGGGCAAGCGTTGCGGATCGGTGGTCGCCAATAAAAATTTGACGTGCGGCGGCGGTTCTTCAAGGGTTTTGAGCAACGCGTTAAAGCTGTGTGTGGAGAGCATATGCACCTCGTCAATGAGGTACACCTTGTAGCGGCCCCGGGTCGGCGCGTACTGCACGTTTTCCAGCAAATCGCGTGTGTCTTCTACCTTGGTGCGCGAGGCGGCATCGACTTCAATCAGATCAACAAAGCGCCCTTCGTTGATTTCACAGCAAGCACCACATACACCGCAGGGCGTGGCCGTCACCCCCACCTCGCAATTAAGCGAACGCGCCAGAATCCGCGCAATAGTGGTCTTGCCCACACCACGCGTACCCGTAAACAGGTAAGCGTGGTGCAGGCGATTATTGTCCAGTGCGTTGATCAGGGCGCGCAATACATGCGCTTGCCCAACCATTTCACGAAAAGTACGTGGACGCCATTTGCGGGCCAAAACTTGATAGCTCATAGAGACACAAAATAACACAAACTGGGGGATGATTCGAGGCGCTTATATTGGCAATTCGAGCACGGCACGAAATTCGGGGTTTTTCCCCCTTTAGCCAAAAGGACAGCATGGGCAATATCAAGGATAACGTAAGGCGGCAGCCTGCACCCGCCGAACCTCGGCACACGAATCCACTGCGACCGTTGCTCCCTTCCGGGCCTGGCGGGGTTAACAATGTATCGTTGCGAGGAGACCGGTACAGGCCACCATAACACGCTGTTAAAAAAGGATTTCCTGCCAAAAAAAGATGAGCCAACAATGGCGGAGAGGGAGGGATTCGAACCCTCGATACGCTATGAACGTATACACACTTTCCAGGCGTGCTCCTTAAACCACTCGGACACCTCTCCACGGGCGCTTTAATTAATCGCGCCAAGCCCACTTTACCCAGGCAAGACTGATAATTATAAACCAGAATCGGCCGACACACAATAATTAGAAACACAGCCCTTAAGTAAGCACGCCGTTTTTATCGTCATCCATGCTAAACTAGCGCCCAATATGCTGATCAATTTCACCAAAATGCACGGCCTGGGCAACGACTTTGTCGTAATAGATGCCTTGTCCCAGTCCGTCGCGCTCACCCCTGGGCAGTTGCGTTTCATGGCTGATCGCCACTTCGGTATTGGCTGCGACCAGATACTGCTGGTCGAAGCGCCCACCGTGCCAGGCGTTGATTTTCGTTACCGAATTTATAACGCCGATGGCGGCGAAGTGGAGCAATGCGGCAACGGCGTGCGTTGCTTTGCCCGCTTTGTGCTGGATAAACATCTCACGACCAAGCGCGAAATCAGCGTCGAAACCCAGGCGGGAATTATCAGCACACAAATTGAAACGAATGGCCTCATCACCGTCAACATGGGCGTGCCGCAATTTGCCCCGACGGATATCCCTTTTCTTGCCGACACCCAGGCGTCGGCTTACACACTCGAAATCGCGGGACAGCAGCTGCTCCCACCCATCCCTGCGTCCGCCGCACTCGGGCGGCCTGCCCAGCGCATCAGTATCGGTGTCGTGTCCATGGGCAACCCACACGCCGTGATGCACGTCGATAATGTTGATACCGCGCCCGTAGCCACACTCGGGCCGCAGATAGAACAGCATGCGCGTTTCCCACGCCGGGTGAACGCCGGGTTCATGCAGATTATTGATCGCAGTCATATTCGTCTGCGGGTATATGAACGCGGCACGGGCGAAACCCGCGCTTGTGGCACTGGTGCCTGCGCCGCCGTGGCGGTGGGGCGTCAACAAGGTTTATTGGATGAAACAGTCACAGTGGATTTGCCCGGCGGCACGCTTTTGATAAGATGGGCTGAAGAGGGGAAGTCAGCATGGATGACAGGGCCAGCCGTATCAGTATTCGAAGGAAAAATAGAGCTATGACAAAACAACAGCATTCACCCACAGCCGTGGCAGTCGCTATCGAAGAGCAACATGTCGTCGAGTTTCTACGCGCACAGCCGGAATTTTTTACGCATCACCCGGACCTGTTAATGGAAATGACCCTGCATCATTCCAGCGGCACGGCAATATCGTTGATCGAGCGGCAAGTCGCCAACATGCGTGAACATAACCGTCACCTCAAAAGCCAGTTACATGATCTGGTGCAAATCGCACGCGATAATGACCGCCTCAGCGAACGCATGCACCGCCTGGTGTTGTCATTAATGGATTGTTCTACCTTGCAGGACGTTTTCATCGGCATTTACGAGAGCCTGCGCAATGATTTTCACGCCGACGCTGTCGTCATGCGCTTAATGGCCAAACCCAAAGTCGCCCTCAACGAGGTGGCCACTGACAATGGCGTGTTGTTTGTCAATAAAGATGATGTGGCGTGGGGTGTCTTCAAAGGCTTTCTCAAAAATGCCAAGCCCGTGTGTGGCCACCTCGGCGCCACGCAAATGAATTACCTGTTTGGCGATCAAGCCAACACTGTGGCCTCTGCCGCGTTGATACCCCTGTGTGGCATTCCCGGCTCCGCTACCGGCGCGGGTCAGTTGCGCGTTCCCGCCGGCATCGTCGCCATCGGCAGCTACGATGCCGAACATTTCCATCACGGCATGGGCACACACTTCCTGTCACAAATGGGTGAAATAATCAGTTGCGCCGTGCGGCCTTATTTGGCGACGGAGTAAGCTTCGAATGTAGATACTTTGTTCGCCGTCAATGATTTTTACGAGTTTTTTACCTCATGCAGGAAATGCATAAAACCGGGAATTATCGAAGGGCTGGTTATGGGTAATCATGCCGTGCAGGGCATGCGGTGGTTTACGCATGACGGCGCAGATCGCCTGCATAGGGGTCTTGCCGTTGGCGATCAGGTAATCGGAGAATCCCTTGACATGCGGATCATCTGTGTTTCAAGGAGTCCGATCAGGAATCGAACTCGTGGCTCATAAAGATATTGCTGTAGCATCAACTCAACACCAGATTATCGCGGTGCATCAACTCTGGTTCATCCACATAGCCCAGTAATTCTTCGATTTTGTCACTCGGCTGGCGCATGATTTTGCGCGACTCGGCAGCGCTGTAATTCACCAGTCCGCGCGCAATTTCCTTACCGTCTTCACTAATACACGCCACCAGTTCGCCACGCCCAAACTCGCCTTCGACTGCGATCACACCCACCGGCAGCAGGCTGCGCCCAGCTTCCCGCAACACGCGCGCGGCGCCAGCATCCAGCGTTAAGCGTCCACGCACTTGCAGTTGACCCGCCAACCATTGCTTGCGTGCC
>JANOOA010000172.1:0-2591 GCA_031421115.1 Gammaproteobacteria bacterium
CGCATGATATTTTCCAGATCGGCTGGCTTTTCGCTGCGTTCAAAACGCCCCGTCAACTCGACACCGGGATGCAGATCGCCCTTCTCGTAGAGTGACCATATCTCCATGCCATAGTCGGTAGCAAGCAACTCAGGCGCAAACTGACCAAAATAAGTTGACAGATTATTGATGTCGCGCAGCAACATGCTGCACGCGTTGTTGTTGCCAGCGGCGTCAACCGCTTGGGGCAGGTCGATGATAACGGGCCCGTCGCTGCTGACGAGCACATTATATTCAGACAAATCACCGTGGATAATCCCGGCGCAGAGCATGAGCACCACCTGGGTGATCAGCATGCTGTGGTATTCGCGCGCCTGCCCTGCCGTTAGCACCAGGTCATTAAGGCGTGGAGCAACGTCACCACTGGCGTCAGTCACCAGCTCCATCAACAATACGCCGTCAAGAAAATTATAGGGCTGCGGAACACGCACGCCAGCGGCGGCAAGACGGTAAAGCGCCGCCACCTCTGCGCTTTGCCAAGCCTCCTCCTGTGTCTCTCGGCCATGGCGACTGCCCTTTTCCATGGCGCGGGCGCGGCGGCTGTTTCTCACCTTGCGGCCTTCGGTGTAATTGACGCTCTGGCGAAAGCCGCGCTTGTTAGCCTCTTTATAAACCTTGGCGCAACGGATATCCTCACCACAGCGCACCACGTAGACCATGGCCTCTTTGCCGCTCATGAGCTGACGGATCACGCTATCGACAAGACCTTCTTCGACCAATGATGCAATTCTTGTGGGAGTTTTCATAGGAGCTTCTTTCCAGCACTTCAGCGTAATATTGTTATTATAGCATTGACATATTGTTCAGCGTGAATCCACACACTTCTTAGCCATCGCTTCGCAGTCTATTTGGCGCAGCGGAAACCCACGTCCGTATAACTGGCATTCGGATCAAGGTAGCCACGGTAGGCGGTACGCTGAAACAGGCTCAACGCATAATGCCCCTGGCCACCCGACCCGGCGCCGCGCACTACTTTGTTTTTTTCGCCAAAATCAGGACTCTTGTAAACTGCAGCCGGGTACGGCTTGTACCAGTCTGCAACCCATTCACGCACGTTACCGGCCATGTCGTAAACATCGTAAGGAGACTTGTCGGTTTTGTAGGAGCCAATGGGCGCGGCGCCGTATTCCCAGGATTCTTCGCCAGTATTAGACAAACCGGCCTTCCATTCTTCTCCCCACGGAAATTCCAGTGCTTTCGTCCCCCGTGCGGCTTTTTCCCACTCGGCTTCAGTCGGCAGACGCTTACCCGCCCATTTGCAGTAAGCATCCGCGTCATGCCACGACACGGTCGTGACCGGCAAGCTATCAATAACAATAAATTTTTTGTCGATCTCCTTGAGCAGGTCTTCTTTGCTCATGGCACGCGTATCCATGTCAATATGAAACACTTTTACGGCGGCTTTACGCAGTGCTTCCACGTCTAATGCCAGCAGTTTGTCTTTTTTCATGCTGATGATGTAGCCAGTTTCCACCCAGCGATCCGGCGGCGGCACATTATTCTTTGCCATGAATTCTTTGTATTGACTGTTGGTTACTTCGTATTTGTCGAGCATGAACGTCTTGAGCTTCACCTTACGCTCCGGATGCTCGTCTTGATACCACGGTTTGGTGGCGCCAAATTCCCCGGCTTTTTTCGAGCGATCAACCTTGTTGCTGCCCATGATAGATTCACCGGCATCAATCTTGGACATATCTGCATTGGCGCTCCGCATAGCGGGTTCAGCAGCAACCGCCAACATCGGCACACACAAAGCCAATGCAGCCATTATTTTAAAGCATTTCATAAAGACTCCTGTGTGGCGGGCGCAGTAAAATCTTTCGCGCACCTGAATCCAAAAGTTTTGTTTTTGGTGTTTCTCAGAAAAAACGAGCGATTATAAACGGGCGAGGAAATACCGCATTTATAGAACGAGCAATCCCACCATGAACCGCCTTTGAGGGTTTTATATTTTTCGCCATAATTTTCCGTAATCTTGGTGTTACCGGGATAAGGCAAGTACCAGGAGTCTGTCCATTCCCACACATTGCCCGCCATATCATGCACACCGTACGGACTCACGCCCCCATCAAACGCGCCCACCGGCGTAGTGTCACCTTGCAGTTTTAAATTGCCCCAACGCACCGGGCTGTTCACTTTGTTAATATCAAAAACTTCACCCCACGGATAAGTACGGCCATCCGTACCGCGTGCGGCTTTTTCCCATTCCTGATCCGTGGGCAAGCGCTTGCCTGCGGCGTCGCAATACGCCTTGGCATCATGCCATGACACAAACGTGACAGGATGATCAGCCTTGCCTTCCGGAAACGTGCGGTTTTCGAAATGATCCGGTGATTTGCGGTGCGTAGTGGCCGCTTCCGGCATCCTGCCTCTCGCGGCACTAACACTTCCCTGTGTGGCGTTTATAAACTGCCTGTATTGCAGATTAGTCACTTCATATTTGTCAATATAAAAATCGCCCAGCCACACGTTATGCTGCGGACCTTCATCTGACAAACGCTGATTGGTGCCGCGAAT
The DNA here is from genome assembly GCA_031421115.1 of Gammaproteobacteria bacterium. Classification (GTDB taxonomy): domain Bacteria; phylum Pseudomonadota; class Gammaproteobacteria; family Ga007554. The sequence goes on from JANOOA010000172.1 coordinate 2,557, forward strand.
AAACTCGCCCGCAGGGATCAGGATCATTTCATTGG
>JANOOA010000173.1:0-2281 GCA_031421115.1 Gammaproteobacteria bacterium
TTTTTGAATTGATGGGGTTAGGGGTGTCCACCCGGCACAGGGAGCCAAGATTTTTCACTGGATCAATGATCTGCGCGCCCAACGACTGGCACATATACGCCCCCGTGCGCACGGAGATATCGTCAGGGCAAAAATAGTAACGTATCGCAGGCGACGTAATATAGACCAGCCCACCGGTCGGAATATCGTGAGGATTGGCCGCAACTACATATTGTTCTGTGGCATGGTTAACAGAAACACATACCGCCGTTAGCGGAAAGCTAGTCTCACGCCAGCTCTGTGCATGTGCCTGGCATACACTATCAACGCTTGATAAGAAGGTCGATTTCCCCGGATTCCCATAGACAAACTCCGCAGGAAAAAGATCGGGAACCGCCCAGGCGGGGGGCGCTAACATCGCTGCAAAAATTGTAGCCTTCCGCACCAAGGAGCGTGTATTTGAAAAGCCTGTCGTTAATGAGATCCCTATGCGACCCAAGATTAAAGACCCCACCCGCAAAATAAGCCCGGCTGTTTTGTCAAAAATACGCATGGCATGTTCCCAGAGTAAGTTTTGATGGTGCAGAAAGTTGGAATGAGCATCAATCAAACCAGGGCCCAACTTCAGCCAATACCAATCCACCGACCACTAGCAGCCAGACAATCGTGATCGGGATAAATATTTTCCAGCCCAAACGCATGATCTGGTCATAGCGGTAACGCGGGAAGGTGGCGCGGAACCATAAGAAAAAGAACAGGAACGCGGCCGTTTTAGCCAACAACCAGATGATACCCGGCACCCACGCAAATGCGTCTTCCAGCAGTGGAATGCCCTGGAACGGCGACAACCATCCCCCCATGAACATCAGGGCGGTGAGTATCGATACCAGAATCATGGCCGCATATTCAGCAAGGAAGAACAATGCGAACGCCATGCCCGAGTATTCAACGTGGAAACCTGCCACAATTTCCGATTCACCTTCGGCTACGTCAAAGGGAGCACGGTTGGTTTCGGCGACGCCCGAAATAAAAAACACCAGGAACAACGGAAACAGCGGCAACCAGAACCAATGCAGAAAACTGCCTTGCTGCGCCAGCACAATCTCACTCAAATTCATACTGCCTGCGGCGATCAACACGCCCACCAGAGCAAAGCCCATGGCAATTTCATACGACACGACTTGCGCGGCGGAACGTAGCGCACCCAGGAACGCGTATTTGGAGTTGGACGCCCAGCCGGAAATGATGATGCCATAGACACCCATGGATGTCATGGCGAGAATATACAACAGCCCGGCATCAACATTGGCCAGCACCAGGGTTTCATCAAACGGGATCACTGCCCATGCCGCCAGCGCGGGCGCCAGTGCGGCGATGGGACCCAACACAAACAGGAAACGACTCGCATTGGTGGGAATGATGATTTCCTTGAGCGCCAGCTTCAAGCCGTCGGCAATCGGCTGTAACAAACCGCCTGGCCCAACACGATTGGGGCCGATACGCACCTGGATGAAGCCAATTACTTTACGCTCGGCCAAGGTAAGATAGGCAACGGACAGCATGATCGGCACAACAATCGCCACAATCTTCAGAACTGTTTTAATAAGTTCAGGGAGGTCACTCCAGACGCCTTGCACCAGTTCAAACATGAGATGTCACCCGACTACTGGATGCTGCGCCCATCGCACCAGAACCCGTCACGTGCGCTGCGCCTGCATGACCACTACTCACGTGATGGGTGCTGCGTAACACCTGGCGCGCATTGGCTGCCTCTTCAAAGCAATACGCACCCTGCTGCCCATCAGCCGTCTGCTGCAAGGCATCACTACGTCGCACAATCGCATCCACCGCATAGATCGGAGCGGCAGTAATGCGCGCATCAGAATCTACACTCAAGGTTTCCGGGCAACGCCACGGCATTCTGTTGTCCAATTTGGCGCTATCAGCAGCAAGGGCAACCAACGCACGCACTTCACCGCGCACCTCGTCTGACGACATGTATTCAAAGCCGGGTAAATCCAGCAGATTAGCCATAACACGCAGCACTTTCCAGGCAGGGCGCGCCTCGCCCAAGGGAGCGACCACACCTGCGAAGCTCTGCCAACGCCCTTCGGCATTAATCAAGGTGCCAGAGGTTTCGGTGAACGGCGCAATGGGCAGTAATACATCGGCATACTGCCGCATCGCATCGGTTTTATACGCAGTCAGGGATACCACAAAATCAGCATCTGCCAAGGCTTCCATGGCGGCTACGGGATTGGCACAGTCCAGCTCAGGCTCAATACCCATCAACAAATAACTT
>JANOOA010000174.1:0-17575 GCA_031421115.1 Gammaproteobacteria bacterium
CGAGATACGTCGGCAAATCATAAAACAGGATATACCCCAGCCGCCCGCCCAGCACCGCACCCAGCGCACCATAAAAAATCATATCGCCGACCTGCTCGGCCGTCCATCCCGAGCCGGACGCATTGGCGTGCGCGCCATTGGATGCGCGCGCCCGCACGCGACCCAGCCACCACGCCGCGCCAAAGCCAAGCAGATACATCAATCCATACCAATGGATCTTAAGCGGCCCGAGGCTCAGCGCCACCGGGTCAATGTGCGGGTAAGTAAGCATGATGGCGGGGATTGTAACATAAGTGCATTAAGCGGCTGGCTTGGAGAGTGTATCTTGTTATTCCAAGTCTATTTCAAAAATGCATTATTACACCCTCGCCCGCCTTGCGGGAGAGGGTGGGGGTAAAGTTATTCGCTGATTGAAATAAAATGGAATTAGCCCCAAGTATTATAGTGTCCGCTTGAAACAGCCGATTGCTGTCCTGACGGGAGAGGTTCTTGGGTAATATCCGCGTTGTCTGAGCGCGACAGAGTACAGAGCACCTCTAAAATTCAAACCCCCGTCATTCCCTGTCACCCTTGCGAAAGCGTGGGGGGGGGTGTAAATCCATAAGTTACTGATTTTTAATTATTAAAGGTGCCGTACAGTTTAATCAAAAGCGGACATTACTACTTGGGGCTAACAGTCTACAGGAGCGTTGACAAATCATTGTGGGGGGTTATACTGACGCCAAACAAGATATGAGGAATAAAAGATTTTGTTGTGGGGTAGTTTTAGGGTTAAGTTTTTACGGCTGAATGCCGATATGCTTGACCCCGATTGAAAAGCGTGTTAAATATACACTCACTCATACGTTGAATTTGAGTCTTTAAAGTCTTTTGGTGGGATGGGGTCAACCCCCTGTCCATTTATGTATCGATGATCGGGGAGGTTGCACATGCGTAACGTATTTAAAATCGTAAGTTCTGTGGGTTCGGCGGCGTTATTGCTGTCGGGTGCCGCTATGGCCGCCGCGCCAGCAGGGTATGTGGCTGATAGCTGGTCGGTTAATAGCGCTGGAGCCGTCACGGCTACCTGTCCGGCAACTGCCTGTGCTGTTTTGGCCGAGGGCGCTGGGTTTAGGCAAGTTCAGTTTAGCTCCGGTGGTAAAACATTTATTCAGACTATCCTTGCCGAAGGTTGGGCTGCTACTGGTGCTACCCAAGCTCCTGGCACCTTGAAATTTACGGACGAAAATTTGGTGCAGATTGGTGTTGCTGGCTCCGTTGCAACGCAAGGTCTGGTTTCCAAGACGCGTATTGTCGACGGTGCTGCTCCTGCGTTGGGTGTAACCGGTTTTGGGACGACCACAGGTATTGCGACGGGTTGGGGCACGGTCAGCACTGGTAATCAAGCTGAGGTTGACATCAACTTGAGCATCTCCGAGCGTCCCGTGACGGCTACGACGACAGCTAATGATTTCTTGTCTACCTTTGGATTTACTGGCGCTACCACTACGGGTGGTGCGAATGTTGCGCTTAGCTTGGGTATGGATCAAACGGTAATGTTAGGTAACACTACCGACAAGCAGCGTTTTGCAACCACGATCAAGACGGCAGCAGCAGCCTCGCCTACGGGTGGCTTTAAGTTTGCGGGTAATGCCACACAAACGCCCCTGTCTTGGCTCGCAGGTGAGAGGCTTCAGTCAATTTGGGTAGCTCAAAGTGTGACAGGTGCGGGCAATGGCGTAGGTACAGCTCCATTCTCTACTTCGGTGTTGCGTAATACTATTAGCGACTTAGCGGTTAGTGTCACCAGCCTTGATTCTACGGCGATGGCTACTGAGTTCACCACGGTTGGTAACCCAGCACTCCCCTTCGCTCCGGCGACCAGCGCGTTCTAAGGCATCCCCTTCATCGGCGGCAGAGTTTGCTTGAGATGACAGGTGCAAATAAAAAAGAGAAGGGCGATCCCCTTCTCTTTTTTTTGTCTGGGCTGTGATTTTTTATTGGCTCTATGTGAAATTCAATTACCCACTGTATTTCACATAGAGCCTTTATTAACAACCCTCCCTTTTCTTTCGGCTGCTCGTTCCGGCATTTAGATGTCTGTTGGCATTGCGCCACCCTGACTCATGGATATATCATACGGTTTCGCTATGTAGGCGCTGTTGCGTCTTAATACTTAATGTAGACCTTAACCAGGAAAAGGTAAGCCCATTGTGACTAAGCAAACATATCAAACTGACGCCGTACAGGGAAGTGCAAGTGTCGCGGGAGGCAGGATGCCGGAAGCGACTGCACTTGACCCAATGGCGGTGATGAAAATTAGCTCCGCCTATTGGCATTCCAGCGTCCTGCATGTGGCCAATAGCCTGGATGTATTTAGCAAGCTGGCTGAGGGGTCGGCAACGGCTGAAGAGCTGGCAAAGCGCTGTGCCACCGATGTGCGTGGCATGGAGATGATTTTGATCGCCTGTATTGGGCTGGATCTGCTGAGCAAACAGGCGGGGCGCTATACCAATACCCCAGTGGCGAGTACTTTTCTGGTAAAAGGTGGCCCCCGCTATCAGGGTGGGATTGTCTCGATGTTTGAGTCATGGGTGCCCGCCTGGTCCAAGCTGAAGGACGCAGTGGTAAGCGGCGAGCCGGTGGTAGTCAAACAGCATGATCATGGTGATGAGGCGACGCGCACTTATATTATGGGAATGTTGTATCGCGGTATCCCGCAGGCTGAACTGCTGGCGCAGGAAGTGTCGTTGGCGGGTCGCAAGCGCTTGGTGGATATTGGCGGCGGGCCGGGAATTTTTTCGATTATTTTCTGCCAACATAATCCGGGATTGAAGGCGGATGTGTTTGATCTGCCGCAGACCCTGCGCGTTACCAAAGATATTATTGCCATGTATGACGCCGGGCAAAGTGTTTCGATCCGCGAAGGCAGTTATCTCGAGGATGCGTTTGGATCGTCGAATTATGACGCGGTATTGCTGTCTTCCATGATCAATCAGGAAGGGCCGGATGTGATCAGGTCGATCATTAGCAAATCTTATCAGGCTTTGGAGTCCGGGGGCTTGTTGATGGTGCAGGAACAGTTTTTGAATACTGAGAAAACGGGCCCGATGTTGCCAGTGCTGATTGGCCTTAATCAATTGGTACACACCCCGGCGGGACGTGCCTATTCAGCTCAGGAAGTAGCGAAAATGGCTGAAGAGATAGGTTTCCGGGATGTGAGTTTCCGCCCGTTGCCCGAGCCTAGTCCGTTTACTTTGATTACGGGAACTAAACCTTAACCCGGATTTTTCATTGGCCGGTGCGGCACCCACACATCCTTGGATTGTGGTTCGGGTTTCAGTCAGACCTGCGCGGTGGGATTGTCTGGCTTAATATAACGGCATGGAGGTTTCATTATGCAGGTAACCAAATTTAAAGCTTTACAACGTCGGATCGGGCTGTTTGCAGTGCTGTGCAGCTTTGCTGTGATGCTGCCGGTTCAGGCAGAAGGGGTGGCTCAGAAAGGGGTGGCCGCTGCAGTGACGGGCGAAGAAGTTGCAAAGCATTGTGACTACAAGAATGCCGGTGAAGATCAGCGTTCCCGCTTAACTATTATTCTTAAAGACAGCACCGGCAGCGAAAGAAAAAATATCTATCTGCGCTTGTGGAAGGATTACAAGGGTGTTAATAACATAGTCGATAAGATGGTGCTGTTTACCGAATATCCTCCTGATGCGAAGGGCGCGGGCTTCATGCGATGGGCATTTACTCGGGAATCGGATAAAAATGCCGATCAATGGATTTATTTGCCAGCACTACGAAAAATCCGTCGTGTTTCAATTCGGGATCCGGGAGACAGCTTTTTGGGCTCGGATTTGACCTACGCAGATATCAGCGGCAGAGCCGTGGATGAGGATGACCATAAGCTGCTCAGGGTGGAAGCCGCCGGTGCTAATGATTTCTATGTTGTAGAAAGTGCGCCCCGTGAAAAGAATCCGCTGTACTCCAAAAAAATATCGTGGTTTCTGAAGACCTCTACATGGGACACTTGCGTCAAGGCGCGGGTTGATTATTATGACAAAAAAGGCGAATTACTGAAACGGCAACAGCTTGAATGGCAGAAAGTGGGGCCAGCCTATGTTTGGGACAAGGTCGCAGTACAAAATGTGCAAACCCTGCACGCGTCCCGGTTTGAAGTCACCAATGTTGAGGTTAACGTGGGGCTGAAAGACGATATTTACTCTGAGAGAATCTTGCAGCAGGGTTACCGTTAAGGGCGAGAGTCCTATTGGTGGGACTAAAGTTTTAAATATACCGCAAAGGCCGAAGCTGGCGCTCAGATTATAAGATGAATTTGGGTGGCCACCCCGGCCTTATTTTATTGTTTAACCCAGATTCAGTGCTTTGTGCGGCCGCAGTAGAGTGCTAATGGAAAATCTGGGTTTAATCTCTATTAGGTCGGGGCCCCGGTGCCTGCGGTGTTTTGTTATTTCGCGCCAAGATGTGCAGGAACGGCGAAATGCCCTTGGGATTTTCCTGCGTAAACCACATAAATTACTTATTTATTAGCTTGTTACGATGCGCTGGTTGACGTGCGCCCAGGCCATGTATAACATATGTTTAACATTCGTTAATCATAGGGGGCACAATGATGCGTGGAAAGCAGCCCATCGGGCGCAGACTGCCAGGCATGGTAAATCAGGTGCAGACCATGCGCGATAAGGCGTTGTCTGGGGCCATGAAGCGCAAAGAAGAGTTTTTGGGCGCGCGAGTTCCTAAAGAATTGCGCGACAAGGTAATCGACCGGGCTAATGATCTGGGGATTCCGGTTTCAATCTTGATCCGTAATATTCTGGAAGAAGCGTTTAAATATCGAGAGCCTGCAGCCAGTAGCGCGACTTATACCGCGCCTGGCAATGAACTATTAAAGGGAGCAGAGCGTACCGAGCGTTTTCCTTCAGTGTTAGGTTGGGAGGTGATTCGTTTAAACAAGCAAGTAGACTGCTTCTCTTGCGGTAAGCAATTGTTACCGGGGGCGTCGGTTATGTTAGGGCTGGCGTCTGGATTGGTTCAGGCGGGCACAGCACACATTATTCTGTGTGATCAATGTCAGGGGTTGATGTGAAAAGTACGAAAAGGACGTGGGCATGGTTATTTGCATTGGGCGTTATGTGGGGAGGGGGAACCGCTCCCATTGTACAGGCCGCTGAAGGTATAATTACCGATATAATTCCCGAAGAAAAGACGGTTGCTGAAAGTGCCGGACAGGATTTTCCAGTGACGGCTGGACTAGATGGGCAAGAGGGTCAAGCCTCTTTCTGGTCGAAATGGCGATTTACTGGTTACCTGAAAAATGAAACTGCTTACCGGGTGCGAGAGCCGCGCTCTATTACCAAGATACGAAATATCGCTTATCTGAATGCACAATATACTTTTAGCAAGACAGTGAAGTTTAATTATACAGGTTGGGCGTACCATGACCTGGCATACAACTTGTTTGATTACCGTACCATTGTCGCGCGTTCAGAAAGAAACTCACTGGAACCTCTGGTCTTTGTTGAAACGCTGCCACAGGAAAAAGATTCTCCCGTAACCGAAACACGTGAGATGTACCTGGATTTCTTCCTGAAAAATATTGATATACGTATAGGCAAACAATATGTTGTGTGGGGTGTTTTGGAAGGTGTGCGCATCACCGATGAAATTAATCCCATCGATTTTAGAGAGTTGATCTTGGCGGATTTGCTGGACTATCGCATCCCCTTGTGGACGGTAAAGCTGGATCACTATCGGGGAGATACAACCTACGAATTTATCTGGATTCCCGACATTCAATTTCATAAGCCTGCGCCGCGCGGCTCTGAGTGGGAGTTACTGCAAGACATCCGAGATGACCAAGGTAATGTCTTGACGAAATTTCCCAAGTCATTTGCGCCGGAGAATTCAGAAGTGGGGTTCAAGGTGAATACCACTATTCTGGATACTGAGGTTGCGTTAAGTTATTTTTATACGTGGGATGATTTCCCTGTAATTTTCCGCACCGCCCGCGTTGACCAGACGCCAAACAACCCCCCCATTTTGTACCCTACCTATACACGCATGAGCATGTATGGTGCTACTGTGGTGAAACAAGTCGGGCCGGTGATTGTGAAAACCGAAGCGGCGTATGTTACGGATAAATATTTTGGTTTAAAGAATACCGTGGATCGGGATGGGGATGGTTTTACGGATTCTAACGGTGAATTGCAGCGTGATCATATTCGTTGGGGGATAGGTTTGGACTTCAATATTTTTGGCATGGATATGTCGCCTGGTTATACCCAGTGGAACATCATCGACTATGAGGACGGTTTTATTCAGCCGCAGAATGATAGCTCATTCAGTTTTTTTGGCCGCAAAGAGTTTCCACAGAATTCAGCCATATTTCAGGTTTTGTGGATTTATCTTATTAAGATGGACGAGTCCTTGTTGAAGCCGAAGCTTACTTTCCAGGCTTCTGATAAATTACAGGTAAGCGGTGGACTTGATCTTTTTTATGGGAAGAGCGGCTTTCTGGGCAATGTTGGTGATGGGACTGCTAACCTTATCGCTGCAGCACAGCAAAGGCCCCAGTTTTTAGGGAACTTCCATGATAATGACCGCATTTATATGGAATTTAAATACTCATTTTAGAGTTTGGTGATATGCGATGCCCCCTGGCGCGGCCATCGTAGGGGACTTGATGTCTGTCTGACCGAATAAAAGGATCTGTCACCTGTCATGTTAAAGAAACTATACTCTACGGCCATTGAATACCCAAAAGTTATTCTCGTTCTTGTCGTTGTCATTACCGTATTTCTTGCCCTTCAATTGCCCAAGCTACGTTGGGAAACCGATGCTCGTGTTTATTTGCCGAAAGGGCATGTGGCGATTGAGTATGACGAGAAAGTTCATGATGTATTCGGTGTCAAGGATGCGGTTATCATTGGTATCGTCAATGAAAAAGAAAGTATATTTAATCCCAAGACGCTGGAGCGTATCGCGCGGATTACGGAGAAAGTAGCAGCACTGCCGGGTGTGATTGCTCACCGCACTATTGATGTTGCATCATTATCTACCGCTACGGTCTTTACCGGTACCGAGACAGAGCTCAGTACAAAACGTCTGATGGAGACTGTGCCGACCGACTCGACAGGTGTCGATCAGGTTAGGCGTATGGTTTACGACAATAAGGATCTATTTGTCGGTAACATTGTGTCTGAAGATGGCACCGCCGCCATGATTCGCGCCAAGCTGAAAGAAGGTATCGCCACGCGATATCAAACCTACTTTCAGATCAAGGGCATTATTGCCGCCGAAGAAGGCGGTGGCAGTGGCAGTGCTTGGAATGGTGCGCAGAATGCAGGTGGCGGCGGAGATTGGCAGAAATGGCAACAAGGTGGGCAAGGCTCGTCAGCGCAGTCCGGTGCACAACAAAGCGCGCAACCAGACCCAAAAGAAAGCACAGCGGCGCCTGCCGCTAAAAGCAATGATCAGTTTTATTTGGCAGGGCGTCCGGTTATAGAGGTTAGCTCCGGATTTTACGCAATGCAGGATTTGACAGTCATGATCCCAATGTTGATGGGAGCTATCATGGTTATTCTCTTTCTGGTGTTTCGTACTTTTCGTGGTGTGGTGTTGCCATTGCTGATGATGGCGATGGGCATGATTTGGACTATGGGCACCATGGCATTGCTGGATGTGCCGATGTATACCATTTCTACCATGCTGCCAGTGATTCTGGTGGCGGTTGCCATTGGCAATGCAGTACATTTCCTTAGTAACTATTACGATAATGTATTAAATGATCCTCATCGTGACAGCAAGGTGATTGTGTCTGAGGTCTTGAAGGAATTAGGCCCGCCTTTGATTACTACATCTCTCACCACGGCCATAGGGTTTTTATCTCTGTGGTTCTCAGAGATGCCGCCCTTTAAGATATTTGGCTTATTTACCGTGCTGGGCATTATGTATTGCTGGCTATTGTCGGTGACTTTTTTGCCGGCAGCGTTGTGTCAATTGAAGCCCAAGGTGGGTAATTATCTGGCGAAGCGCCGTGCAATACGCGTGCATGCTGAACAGGATGTTATTACCCGTACGCTGGTGTGTTGGGGCAGCTTTGCTTTGAAGAATAAAGCCGGTGTTGTTGCAATGACGGGGATTATGTTGTTGCTAAGCATTTATGGCATGACATTGTTGCGGGTAGATTCCAGTTGGATGAGTGATTTCAAGCAGGGAAGCGAGGTTGCGCTTTCCAATGACATGATGAACAAGAAATTTGATGGCACCCTATTTCTGAATGTGGTGGTCGAAGGAGCGCAGAAAGATGCCATTAAATCGCGACAACTCTTGCAGAAAATTGAACAACTTCAAATTAAAATTGAAGCTTTACCGTATGTGGGGGATTCATTATCGGTAGTGGATTATCTGAAAAGCATGAACAAGACACTTCATGCTGGCGCGCTGGATTCCAATACATTGCCAGCGACGCAAGCCGAAATTGCCGAAGATCTGTTTTTGTTTTCTATTTCAGGGCAGCCAGCTTTGCTGAATGAAGTGGTAGATTATGATTACCGCCAGGCAAACATAATATTTTTCATCAAAACGGATCACACCGGCGATCTTAAGGTCATCATTGATGGTGTTAATGATTTCATCAAGCAGGAAATGCAGGGGCTGAATGTAAAAGTTAACCTGGCGGGATCGGCAAATAATTCCTATATTTGGGCAGATTTATTGATTACGGGCCAGGGATTGGCGATTATTTTGTCGAAGCTGGGGATATTTTTGCTCGCGGCGGTATTGTTCCGTTCGGCAATGATGGGGTTAGTAACCATTATTCCTGTGAGTCTGGCAACGGCATTTATTGCGGGGTATGCGGGTTTTGCGGGAATACCCATTGATGTTTCCACCACTCTGGCGGCCGGGGTTGCAATTGGTGTGGGTGTGGATTTTGCAATTCATTATATTTTCAGGTATCAGCGTGAGCGCGCCAGGTCTGGCGACTATTTACAAGCCACACAAGAGACGTTACGTAGCGTTGGAAAAACCATTGTTTTTAATGCGGTAGTGGTAACAACAGGTTTTATGATGTTGTTTTTTTCGCAGTTCCCACCGCACGAGAAATTGGGATATTTTGTAGCGGCTTATATGGGGGTAAGTTGCTTTGCCGCGTTAACCACCTTGCCCGTGATATTCGCATACATCAAATCGCGCTTTCCGCAAGAGGTTGTACATCGTGTGGGATAGGCCAGCCCCCTGCAGAGCCATTTTTTTGTGCGTGTCATTGGTGATGATTTTGCTGATGGCTTCAGGGATTGTTTCTGCAAAACAGGAGGCGAGTGAGTGGAGTTTTTCTCCTGTTGTTGGGCTTCACGTCCCGGATCTTAAGCAGTTAAATGAAGGTGTATTCAAGGCGCCATTCTCAGGAAGGGCGGACCTACTTCTAGTAGGTGACGCACCTGTCCAGGGAACTTTCCTGTTCCCGAATCCATTGCCAAGTATAGACTATGGTCCATTGGCGGGCGTGGAGTTTCAATGGAAAATGAGTGATGAATTCTGGTTCTTGATCGGCGGGAGTTCGTGGGAGGCCGCTTCCGAAGCGTCAGCGAGCGGCGTATTACCTATCCAGGGTGTATTGTCGCGCGCGGGCAATAGTAGGCGCGGAAAACTTTCGTATAATGAGTTTTTTATGGGGTGGCGACATAATGTCATTCGGCGACCAGAAAAGCTGAATTTCTATTACCGATTTTCTTTGCATGAGATTTTTGATATTGATTACCGTGAAGATTGGGCTTTTTTGTTTCTCGATGGCCCCGTAGAAAGCTTCAGGAAGAACTTGGTGGTTAGGTCTCAGGCCACGGGTGTTTTGTTGTTGCAGTTGGGTTTTGGCGCTGAATTCTTTTTGCGGAAATGGTTATCAGTGGGTCTTGAATCTGGTTATGCCTATGGCATTAGAGACTTTACCCTGCGGGACTCTAGTTTGAGAGTTGATTTTCTTGATACGGATAATCTTTATGTGGATGTGCCTCTGCGTCCTAATCCCGTGACTCAAAACGCGGAATATAAATTGGAGAACGGTTCGGGATATAGCCCATTAACACTTTCCTTCGATGGCTGGAAAGCTCTTGTAAGGGTCAATATTTATTATTAGCCTGATAAGGCGGCGCCTGCTTAAGGTTTCATTTTAAGCGAGGTGATAAATATCTAACCCGGATTCAGTGCTTTGTGCGGCCGCAGTAGAGTGCTAATGGAAAATCTGGGCTTAAGGGTATCCATATTAGCTCAGGGCATACGGAATGAAGGTGCGTAGGATGTTCTTGATAAGAAGTATGTGTTGAAATATATCTGTGTTGGCAGGGGCGTAGTGCATATAATTCTCATTTTTTTGTCATTCCTTAACGGCATGTTCGTGCTTTCTGTGGGTGTTGCTGCGGCTGATGCCGTGGTTGAGAAATTAACTCCGGAAGCTATTGAAGCTGCGAGATTGATTAAGCAAGGTAAGGTCTTGCTGGATAGTGGGGATGTTGATAATGCCATAGGGGTTTTTAATCAGGTTGTGCGGTTAAATTCAAATAACGCAGAAGCGCATTACCATCTTGGGATTATTTATGTTCGAAAAAATGATGTGCAGAATGGGCTGAAATTTCTTCAAAGAAGCGTAGGGTTGGTGCCTAACAACATGAGAGTACGTGCAACTCTGGCATTGGCCTTTGAGCGGTTTAATAAAGTTGATGACGCTATTCGGCAATATAGAATAATTGTGGCGCAAGAGCCTGGGGCAGTAGAGGCCATAGAGGCAGAAAAGAATATTAACTTACTTCTGGTTCGACAGTATGCGGAATCAGGAAATGTGGATGCCGCATTAGCATTGACGGCGATATTACGTCGTGATTATTCATCTGATGCCCGTGTATTGCATGCGGCGGGTTTAGCTTATTTTAATTTTAATCGTCTGGAAGATGCTGAAGTTGTATTTAAACAGGTGGCACAGCTTTCTCCTGGTAGCGCAGCGCCTTATTTTTATTTGGGAAGAGTGCATGAAAGAGCGGCTAGGGCGCCGCTGGCGATTGACCAATATAAAAGAGCCGTGATGCTCGAGCCTGAGAGTGACCTCGCGCGCAGGGCCACGGTTCGGTTGGGGATTATTAAGGCGAGTGACTTCTTGAAGAAAGAAGATTCTCAGGGAGCATTAAAAGAGTTTCAGAGTGTGCTTGAACTTGACCCTAATGAGCCAAGTGCTCTTTTTAATGCGGGCACAATTTATCGTCAATTAAAAAAACTTGATCAGGCCGAGGCAATGCTCACCAGGCTTACTTTAATTGAGCCACGTAACCCTGAAGCACATTTACGTCTTGGCGCACTTTACCTGGAAATGGGTAAGTTAGTGGAGAGTTCCAGGACTCTGGAAAAAGTGACCACACTACACAAGGGTACGGTGTATGCGGAACAGGCGGGAGCGATCCTCGCTGATATGCAAACAACTTTTGGTGATCGCTTACCCGAGGCCCGCAAACTTGCCGATCAACAAGACAGTTATAAGGAGGCATTAAAGACCAATCCCGATGATCTTCTTGCTCACTTTAATTTGGGAGTGATGTATGCGCGCCAAGCAATGCGTGATGAGGCGCTGCATGAATTTGAAGAGGTGGTGCGCATTGATCCGGGATATGTAAAAGCGCATAACTATATTGGCGTACTTCAGGATGAGAGATCAAAATTCGCAGAAGCAGTGGAGGCGTATAGCAAAGCCATTTCACTGGAGAATGATTCTGATGAGGTCGATAAACTGCTTGCGCGGCTGCGAATGGCAGCCGCAAAAAAACTCTATGCCGAGAATAAAATGGAGCTCGCGGAAGCCTATTTTTCTGATCTTCTGATTGCTGACGTTGATAATGTGGTGGCTTTATTTTATAAAGCACTGATTGAGTCTGCGCGAGGTAATTTGGGAGAGTCGGAGCGGCTGTATAAAAAAATTATTACAGTGTCCCCCGGCCATCTTGGTGCGCGTGCAAGCTTGGCATTTCTTTATGAGCAGTCCAATCGAGAGGAGGAGGCAATTAAGGAGTATCGTTATATCGTCCAGAATGGGGGTGCGAGTACTGTAGTTGTTGGTGCAGAAAAAAGAATTCCCATGCTGGAGCGGCGGGTAAATGGATTTACCTATAACATGGGATATTCAATTACCTATGATAATAACAGTAACTTAAGTGATGAGCGGCCTTTTTATGAGTATATATCAAGCTTGAATTCAAGCTTGATATACCGTTACAAACTAACGCGGAACCTGAGAAGCGGGATCTCCTTTAGCCCAGCATATGTAATTTATCACTATACCCAATCCGATTTTTTCAGGTTGGATGTCGGGCCATTTGTCTCATTTGGCCCGAGCGCGCGTAATGTAACAGCGGGCGTTACACGTACCGAAATGTCCGGGTTGCTTAATGAGCAGCGTGTTAGTGTTACTGATAATTTTTATACGGATATTGGCTTCCGCTTTGAAAGGCCGGCATTGTTGAAGTGGTTGGCCCAAGCTGAAGAAATAAAAAAAACCAGCACCTCCGTCCGTTTTAATCTTTCCTACCGTAATGTATCAAATCATGGTAGCCCGTTTTTTGACTCTGGAGCTTATTCAGCGGGAGGATCATTTAGTCAGGCGTTAGGAATGGGGCGCTCTTCCACTTTGGATTTTAGTTATACAGACAGCCAGAATAAGCGCCATCAAGGGCGCGATTATGCTTATCGTGGTTTTGTGACGATGATGCGGTTTGACCAGTCTTTTTCGCCACGGTTGAGTGGTAATGCGTCATACAGTTTTGGTTTAAACTATCACCTTTATCCTGATTCCCTTTATACCTTTGTAACAAAGGCAAATAAAAATCGGACTGTCACGCTTAATTCAATATCTTTGGGCTTGAATTATGAGATGAATGATAGAATCAGGGTTTATGCGAATGGCTCCTTTCAGATGAGTGATTCTAATCTGCCTGTGCAATTCACGTTAAGTACGGAAGATGTGATAGGCGTGGGTAGATCTCTGGGGGATTATAAAAAACTCTCGTTGACGGTTGGCATGGCGCTGAACTTCTAGCAACATTTTTTGTGTCGGTATTGGAGTCTCATGATTATGAGCAACGCTATAGCTGAGGATGCCAAAAAAGAGTTTGGTGAGGTTGTGGAGTTTCATGGATGCTATTGCCTGGATATTGCAATGGGCTATCGCGTGTCGAAAGCGTTGATGCGTGAGATGGGTGATGACATGAAAAACATGAAAGATGTGTATGCCTATGTCGGCGCGTCCACTTGCGCGGTGGATGCGATCCAGAAAATGACAGGTTGCACGTTAGGCAAGCGTAATCTTGTTTTCACCCATACCGGAAAATCGGTGTTCGTGATGCAAAATGCCAAAACGGGTAAAGCGGTGCGCGCCTATTGTCATTACTGGGATCATTTTGATCATGTGCATGTGCAAGTGTCGCGTAAAGCAGCGCATGCGCCAACCGCTACATCGGAACAAAAGGCCGCGTTTAGTGCGTTGCTGGATTCCCAGGTGCAGGGTATTCTCGCAGCAGATGAAGCCACGTTGTTTACGCTGGGTCGTGTGACATTGGCAGCACCGTCCCGATCTTCAAAATATGTGTCTGAGGCGTGCGGGGTGTGTGGTGAATTCGCTAAAGCGGATTTGTTGCAGGATAAATGCGGGCAGAAACTGTGTGCGGAGTGCGCATAAGATCTCTCGGGAATCACTCTGCGCCCACCGCACTTGGGCATCCGCCGTGCGGGGATGCACAAGTGCCGCCAGAGGCACGACTGCATGGATGCAGGAGATAGAGCAACGCAAGGAGCAGTTGCCGAGGATGCCGAAAGCGGCCTGCCCCGGCGTATTGTCCTGCCTTCTGCCGCTCATGGCGGTCGCATACAGTCGTCCCTGCGGTCGAGGTGACGGTTGGTGTCGAGAGGTGATGGCGGGGCTTGTGAGCCCCATTCTGAATTAATCGCGTAAAGAGTTAAAGGCGTTGACCGCCCATGCCAGGGTGGTGGCGGCGAAGATGGCCAGTACCAGCAAACCCTTGGAGTAGAGCGCAAAGTCAGGTGTGCCGACTAATACGGCGCGCACTGCTTCTACTGCATAGTTAATCGGGTTCACCAATGCAACGTAGTGTATCCACTCCGGCATGAAGTTTTTTGGCATCAGCGCAGTGGAAAAAAACATCAGTGGCAGCGTCATGAGATTGCCGATCATCACCAGCGGTTCTTCGCGCTGTAGCAGAATCGCAAAACCATTCGACAGCGCCGCAAATCCCACGCCTAGCAAGAAGATAATCAGCATCGCCATGGCGATATATATTGGATTGACGCTGGTGGCGGCACCTAACCCCAGTGCCACAGCGAGAATGATTAAGGTCTGCACCAGCACTTGCACCGCAGAATGCAGCACGCGACTCAATACAATCGCCACACGCGATATTGGAGAGACCAGCATTTTGTCGACGGCGCCGGCAGTGATTTCACGCAGCAGACTGACGCCCGACCAGGACGAGCCGAACAGCACCGTCATGATCAACACGCCAGGCACGAAGAAGTCCACATAGCTGCCGGTGGGGAAGCCCGGCAACTGCGACATGTTCTTAAAGAGCTGCCCGAAGATCACCAGCCAGATCAGCGGCTGCAATAGGGTAAACAACGACCACCAGGGCATTCTGATGGTGATCCTCATGTATTTGCCAAAGAGATACCAGGTATCTGCTAACACGCTATGTCCTTTGTGGGTAATCCTGAAGCCAGGTTAATCATTTTTGCCAGGTTCTTTGGTTTTGTTGGATGAGTCCCCGCCCCCAGTCGGCCACTGAGGTTGTCCGCCCTGCTGCTTCCACCAGTCTTCCATTTCTGCAGGGCTCCAAGGCGAGCCGTTGCTTTGGGCGGGGGCATCTGTTGTCGGGGTCGCAGGTGGTTGCGTGCCTTCGTCTTTTTCGGTGTTGTTAGTGGTGGTCATGTGCTGTTGTGTCTCCTGTACAGTTGTTTCTGTTTCGCCGGTCGCCCCATCTGCTTCGCTGGCCCATTTCTTGTTCCAGTTGCCGCCACCTTTACCGGCCCACTGTTTCCACCATTCATCACCGGTGTCTTCTTTGGCTTCGGTGAGGCTGCTGCCGGTGTATTTGAGGAATACGTCATCCAGCGTGGGGCGAGACAGCGCCAGTGATTTGATCGTCAGCCCTTGCTGCGATGCAATAAGGGCGATTTTAGGGATGCTTGCGGCGCCGTTCGCCACATAGAGATGCAATTTATTGCCCTGCCACAGAGTGTCTTTGATCTCAGGCTCACTTTTCATGGTATAGGCAAACGCGGCTGTGGCATGGTCTTGCTGCTCAAAACTGAGCACCACGGCATCACCGTGGATGGTGTTTTTAAGCTCATCGGGGGTGCCGGTAATGCGAATTTTGCCGGTGTTGATAATGGCGACGCGCTGTGCGAGCTTGTCAGCTTCTTCCAGATAATGGGTGGTGAGCAGGATGGTCAGACCCAGCTCACGGTTCATTTTTTCAACGTAAGTCCACAAGTTCTTGCGACTTTTTATATCCAGGCCGAGGGTAGGCTCATCCAGAAAGACCAGCGTGGGACGGTGAATGAGCGCAGTGGCGATATCCAGTTTGCGGCGCATACCGCCCGAATAGGTGGCGACCAGCCGATCCAGGCTGTCTTCCAGTTCGAAATAGTGAGCCAGCTCGGTGACGCGCGCCTGAATATCGGCTTTTTTCATGCGATAAAGGTGGCCTTGCAGCACCAGGTTTTCGCGGCCAGTTAAAAAGTAATCAATACCAGTTTGCTGCGCCACCACGCCGATGGCTTCCCGAACCTTTTCCGGGTGGCGATCAACATCATGACCCGCCACGACGACTTGCCCGGAATCAAAGCCGGACAGCGTCGAAAGAATGCGTATGGTGGTGGTTTTGCCTGCACCATTGGGCCCCAGCAGAGCGAAAATCTCTCCGTCTTTGACGTTGAGATCAAGCTCATCAAGGGCTTTAGTGCCGGAAGAGAATATCTTGGTGAGGCCGCTTACCTGTATCATAGTGCTGTACGTCTTGAGTGGGAGCAGAATTATTCCGTCGTTAGACGTTCAAGTATAGCGGATTTGGCTCGGCAGTAGTTTAGGGAAATAGTTCGGGATCATTAAACATGCGCGTCCTCGGCATAGAAACTTCATGCGACGAAACCGGCATTGCCATTTACGATGGGCAGCGCGGTCTGCTGGCACATGTTCTGCACAGCCAGGTGGCGCTGCACGCCGAATACGGCGGCGTGGTGCCTGAGCTGGCATCGCGTGATCATGTGCGCAAGGTGCTGCCCCTGTTGCGGCAGGTGATGACGCTGGCCGATACGCGCGCGGCAGATATTCAGGGTGTGGCGTATACCGCCGGCCCCGGGCTGGTAGGCGCCCTGCTGGTGGGTGCCGCGATTGGCCGCAGTCTGGCGTGGGCGTGGGGTGTGCCGGCGGTGGCGATACATCATATGGAGGGGCACTTGCTGGCGCCATTGCTGGAAGAAGATCCACCGGATTTCCCGTTTGTGGCGTTGCTGGTGTCGGGTGGTCACACCCAGTTGGTGCGGGTTGACGGCGTGGGGCGCTATCATATTTTGGGGGAGTCGCTGGACGATGCGGCGGGTGAGGCGTTTGATAAAACCGCCAAGCTGCTGGGCTTGGGTTATCCCGGTGGGCCAGCACTGGCGCGCCTGGCGGCCAGTGGCAATCCACAGCGTTTTCATTTTCCGCGTCCGATGACCAACCGTCCGGGGCTGGATTTTAGTTTCAGCGGGTTGAAAACCCAGGTAGTGAAGAGTGTGAAGCAGCATCAAGCCGTTCCTGCGCATCCATGCGCCCACGGCACTTGGGCATCCTCGGCAACTGCTCCCGGCGTTGCCCTACCTCCTGCATCCATGCAGTCGTGCCCGGCGGATGATCAGGCGCGTGCGGATATCGCTTATGCTTTTCAGGAGGCGGTGGTGGATACGTTGGCAATTAAATGTCAACGCGCCTTGCGCGAAACCGGTTTGCAGCGCTTGGTGGTGTCGGGCGGGGTGAGTGCCAATACGGTTTTGCGCGAGCGTCTGCGTGATATGACTCATGAAATGGGCGCGCAGGTCTATTATCCGCGCCTGGAGTTTTGTACGGATAATGGCGCGATGATCGCGTATGCGGGTTACCAGCGATTGCGCGCCGGGCAGGCCGAGCCACTGGCGTTTTCTGCCGTGCCGCGCTGGTCGATGAATGATTTAACGCCGCCCTAAGTCCGACAGGCCGCTAGGTTATAGTCAAAATCATGTCTTCCATTGAAAATTGGCACGAAGAAAAACAATCGGCTTGGTTATACCTCGCCGTGGCTGAGGCGGAGCCTGACGCCATCAAACACGCATTGTTTATTGCGCTGGCCGATGCCGCTGAATCTCAGGCGGGTCTATGGGCGCACCGTCTGCGTGCCGAAGGTGGCGTCGTCCCCGATGAGCATCACCCTTCGCAACGCGCCCGTCTGGTGAAGTGTTTGATTCACGCCTTGGGGCCGCGTGCCATACGTCCGGTGTTGGCAGCCATGAAGGTGCG
>JANOOA010000175.1:0-13110 GCA_031421115.1 Gammaproteobacteria bacterium
GTGGCAAAATTTATGGTGTCATAACTGTAGCGATTCGGCGCATACCACACCCAATTGCCTGCCTGCGTCAGACGATCCTTAAGATAGGCATCGTTATAATCGGCTTCGGTTTCAAAATCACCGCCAAACGCAGTTTCGGGATAACTCTTGATTATCGGAAAATAAAAAGAGTCCTGGTAATAAACCAGGATGGGCTTGTCATTGCTCAGGATTTCTGCGCATAAGCTCAATATAAATAAAATCATGAAAACCCACAGGCTCACGTAGCCACGCCGATTAGTCTTGAAACGTAACCAGGCGCGCCGTGCGGGCGAAAGGGGCTGCACGTTGGATAATGGCACACGAATGGCTGCGGCGCCGTGTTTGCTCACGCTCTCGCTCATGAAGAAACAGATTCAAACTGAATACGCGGGTCTACCAGAACATAACACAGGTCAGATAAAAGTTTGGCGACCAATCCCAGCAAGGTAAATAAATACAGCGTGCCTAACACCACCGGATAATCACGCTTCACGACCGACTCATAAGATAATAACCCCAAACCATCGAGTGAGAAAATTGTCTCGATCAACAAACTGCTTGCAAAAAAAGCGCCCATGAATGCGGCGGGGAACCCCGTTACCAATGGGATCATGGCATTACGGAACACATGTTTGTACAGCACCGTGCCTTCCTCCAGACCTTTGGCACGCGCGGTTAATACATATTGTTTGCGGATTTCTTCAATAAAACTGTTTTTAGTCAACATGGTCGTGATTGCAAAACCGCCCACCACGGACGCAATGATGGGTAACGCCATATGCCATAAATAATCGGTGATCTTGCCATACCATGACAGCGTATCCCAGTCGTCAGACACCAGGCCGCGCAAGGGGAACACACTCCAGAAACTGCCGCCACCAAACAACACGAGCAGCGTGATGCCCAATACAAAACCGGGAATCGCGTAACCGATTAAAATAATCGTGGTGCTGGCAATATCAAATCGCGAGCCATCACGCACCGCTTTGGCAATACCCAAGGGAATAGACGTTAGATAAACAATGAAGAATGTCCACAAGCCTAAACTGATCGACACCGGTAACTTGGAAATAACCAGATCCATTACTGACTTGTGATGAAAATAGCTGTCACCCAAATTGAATGTGGCGTAATTCACCACCATGTCAACAAACCGCTCATGCACCGGCTTGTCAAAACCATACAGCGCTTTGAGTTTTTCAAGACGTTCGGCATCCAGACCCGCATTGCCCCGGTATAATGGCACGCCACCTCCCCCGCCTTCGCCACTCGCACCGTGGTTTTGCATTTTACTAATCAGTTGCTCGACGGGGCCACCGGGAACAAACTGGATAATGGCAAATGTCACCAGCATCACGCCAAACAGCGTGGGTATCATAAGCAGCAGGCGTTTAAGAATATAAGCAGCCATGGTTTAAGGTTTTTTCCACCAGGTGCGTATCATCCATGCGTCGGCACCATAATACAAGGGCAGTTTATCGGGATACACGAGGCTCTTGCGGTAAGCAACACGATGAATCGGGGTATACCAGTTAGGCACCAGGTATTCGCCATGCAACAATACTCTATCCAGCGCACGGGTAGCGGTCACCAACTGCGCGCGGCTCGGCGCATACACTACTTTCTCTACCAGCGCATCCACCACGGGATCCTTGATACCGATTATATTATTAGACCCTTCCTGGTCGGCTGCCGATGAATGCCAGTAATTGGTTTGTTCATTACCCGGTGACTGAGATTGCCCGAATGAACTAACAACCATATCAAAATCACGCGTATCAATACGCCGTTGATACAGTGCCACATCAACCGTGCGATAGCTGACCTTAACCCCTACTTTTGCAAGATTCTGTGCAAAAGGTTCGACAATGCGGCCAAACGCTTTCTGTGCCAGGAGAATTTCAAATTCCATGCTTTCGCCTTGCGCATTTTTCAATACGCCGCCCTGCAGCTTCCATCCTGCGCTGGTGAGTAGTTCTTTGGCTTTGCGCAAATTGTCACGTAACGCACCGGGATCCGTGGTTGTCGGCGGTTTCCATTCCGTGGTAAAGATTTCCGGTGGCAGTTTGGCACGAAACGGCTCCAGCAGCGCCAACTCATCCCCTTTCGGCAACCCTGAAGAAGCCAACTCGCTGTTACTGAAATAGCTGGTGTTACGTTTATATTGATTGTAAAAAAGATTCTGATTTGACCATTCAAAATCAAATGCCAGGGCGATAGCCTTGCGCACCCGTTTATCCTTGAATAAAGCACGGCGCGTATTAAAAACAAAGCCTTGCATGCCTGCATTATTACGGTGCGCCAGTTCTTTACGATTTATAGAACCATTATCAAAATGCTGGCCCACGTAGTCACGCGCCCATTGCTTGGAATTTAATACATGAATAAAATCAAATTCCCCTGCTTTGAACGCCTCAAGTTGCACCGTGTCATCCGTGTAATACTTAAATATAATACGGTCAAAATTAAACATACCCCGCCGTGCACCCAGATCACGCGCCCAATAAGCCGGATTACGCTTATAGATAATATTTTTTCCTAAATCATATTTATCTACCACATACGGCCCACTACCCAGGGGTAATTCGGTGACAACTTTATCGAACGCTTTATTGCCCACCCATTTTTTTGCAAAAATAGGTATTTGTGCGGTAATCAAATGCAATTCTGGATTAACCTTGGCAAATTCAAAACGTACTGTGCGTGCATCAACAACCGTTGCGCGCTTAATATCATTCCACATAAAACGATACAGTGGATGCGCCTGTTCGCTCTTCAACATATCGAAAGAAAATTTTACATCCTCCGCCGTCACGGGTGTGCCATCAGAAAAACGCGCCTTGCTGTTCAGGCGAAACGTGACTGATAACTTATCCTGCGCAAGCTGTATGTCTTCCGCCAGATGTGCGTAAAGGCTAAACGGCTCATCCAGACTCTGCTCCATCAAGGTTTCAAACGCCAGATCGGAAACACCGGCGGCGGCGATACCTTTTAACAGAAATGGATTTAACCCATCGTAATTACCAAACCCGGACAGCACCAAATCTCCACCCTTGGGTGCATTGGGATTCACATAATCAAAATGCTTGAACCCGGCCGGATACTTTGGTGCAGACCCCAACGCCATCGCTGGCGCGGCAATACTGGGCGCGGGCACACTCAGCGCCACCCACAAACCCAAAACATATAACAAACGCTTGGTAATCATTTAATGTTATTCCCAATGCAAAAGGTTATTCCTGTAACTGCCCGCGCAGCCAGATAGGACATGCCGAGGCATGCATGTCCTTATATAATATTACACTTCAACTGGTTAAATCACTTTTTTGGTTTTATGCCGCTCTTCAAAAAACTAGCCTCTGGGGCTATTCAGATGTATCATCCTGAAAATGGGGATTCTAGTATTATGGCAACTTTAGAGAGATAACAACAGGAGATCATTATGGGCTTTTTGCAGGGCAAACGTGCTCTTATCGTCGGACTCGCCAGCACGCGCTCTATCGCCTGGGGCATTGCCAAGGCCATGCAACGTGAAGGGGCAGAATTAGCGTTCACTTATCAGAATGAAAAACTCAAAGAACGGGTGGAAAATATGGCCGCTGAATGCGGCTCGGAAATCACCATGGCCTGCGATGTCGCCAGTGACGAGCAGATCGACGCTGAATTTCATCACCTGGACGATTTCTGGGATCACCTTGACATTATTGTCCACTCGGTAGCATATGCACCGCGCGAACAACTGGAAGGGCCTTACCTTGATTGTGTTACCCGTGAAGGGTTCCGTGTCGCCCACGACATCAGCTCCTACAGTTTTGCGGCGCTGGCCAAAGCCGGCCGCAATATGATGGAAGGCCGTAACGGCGCGCTGCTCAGCCTCAGCTACCTGGGTGCAGAGCGCACCATGCCCAACTACAACGTCATGGGACTGGCTAAAGCCAGCCTTGAGGCCAACGTGCGCTATATGGCCAGCACCTTAGGGCCAGACAATATCCGCGTCAACGCCATCTCTGCCGGCCCCATAAAGACCTTGGCAGCCGCTGGCATCAGCGATTTCCGCAAACTTCTGGATCATGTAGAAAAAACCGCACCGCTACGCCGTAACATCACCACGGAAGAAGTCGGTAACGTCGCTGCGTTTCTGTGCTCTGACCTGGCGTCAGCCATTACTGGAGAGATCGTATACGTGGACGGCGGATACAACACCGTGGCGATGGGGGGGATTTAAAGAAGGGAAAACTCTAAAAATCCAAATTCCCGTCATTCCCTGTCACCCTCGCGAAAGCGGGGGGAAGGCGGGAATCCATAAGTTACTGATGTTTAAAAACTCTGGATCCCCGCCGTAACCTGCCCTCGAGCGCTGTAATCGGGGGAAGGAATGACGAACTACTAGAGGTGCCCTAAAGACTTTCAGCCTTACGCTCAACCTGCGCGTTTTTCTTGAGTTCTTCTACAAACGCCTTGAACTCGTTTTCCGCATTGGCGCGTAATGCTGTCTGTTTAAGATTTTCGCGTATCATATTATCGGTGCTGGCCAGTGTTGCTTCACGCACACCATGCAATATCACTACCATGTACTCACCGCCCACATTCCCTGCCCAATAAGAAGCACTGTTTGCGGTAGGCTTGGGGATTTTAAAAGCTGCGCTAATGGCGGGCGCATCGGTCGACTGGTTGTCGCGTTTCACATACCCTACCCGTTTCCATTCCGCATGATGTTCTTTTGCAAGCCCGGCCGCATCCACCCCTTTTTTAAGCGCCGCCAGCAATGCGTCTCCCGCCGCTTTTGCCTTGTCACGGGCTTTCTCTACGTGCAGGCGCGTGACAATCAATTCACGCACCGCTTCAATGGGCTGTGTCGCAGCAGGTTTATGTTCTTTAACGCGCAACACCACAATCGTATTGGGGCTTATCTCAATGGGTTCACTATTGTTGCCACGCAACACATCTTCACTGAAGGCGGCTTCGCGTACTTTGGCATGAATAGCCACGCCCATACCCGCGTCTGCGGCGAATAAACCACTCGACTGAATAGTCAAATTGGCTACCTTGGCGGCATCACCTAGCGTATCAGGGTGTTCATAAGCAGCGTTAGTAATCAACTCAACCTGCTCAAAAAACTGCTCTTCTCCCTTGCGACGACGATAATCCGCTTCAAGCTTGGCGCGCATATCTTCAAAAGAAGGGGGGCGGCTTGCTTTGACATCCACCAACTTGATGATATGAAAACCAAAGTCACTTCTAATTACATCACTGACCTGACCTTTCGCCAGACTGAACGTGGCCTGCTCAAAAGCCTTGTCCATGACACTGCGACCAAAAAAGCCTAAATCACCGCCCGCTATCGCAGAACCGGGATCTTCGGAATTCTGCTTGGCCAACTGCTCAAAAGACTCACCCGCACGCGCACGCGCCAACAATTTATCTGCCTTGCTGCGGGCTGTCGCCACTGCGGCATCATTGGCTGATTTGTCGACCTCTATCAGTATATGACTGGCGCGACGCTGCTCATCTTTCGCCATACTGGTGGACTGATCGGCATACAGACTCTGTAACGCAGCTTCATCCACAGAAATTTTCTGGGCAATGGTTTGCGCAGAAAGCTCTATATAGTCAACACTGGTCTGTTCGGGAACTTTAAATAAATTTTTATTTTTTTCGTAGTATTGGCGGATGTCGGCATCATTGACGATGGCAGTATCCATAAACGTCGTCGCAAGTAACTTTACATAACTGACATCGCGCTGCTGTTCGCTCAACAACAAGGTATCATCAACCTCACGCGAGGTTACCAGCACGGTGCCGATGACGCTGTTACGCAATTGATTTACCAGAATACTGCGGCGCAAACGATCTTCAAATACTCCGACCGTAGTACCCTGGCCGCGTAAAAATTGGTTATATAATTCAGGGGCAAACTTGCCGTTAGCCTGGAAGTTCTCGACTTTTTCGATTTCTGTTTTTAACTGTACATCGCTGACACGAAACCCGGCATCGCTGGCTGCTTGCGCCAGAACTTCTTCTTCAATAACCGAATCAAGCACTTCCTGCTTGAAACGCTTGTCATCAATTAATGCGGGGTCAATTTTACCGCCCAACATTTCCTCGAGGCGCGCACGCTGGCGCTCATAGGCATTTTGAAAGTCATTCTCGGTAATGGCAATGCCATTGACTTTGGCCACATACGTTTTGGCATCGCCCGAAAAATATTCGCCGATACCCCATAACGCAAAGGGAATGATAAGCAATAAAACAACGGCCCATGCAAACCAGCCTTGAGCACGATCTCGAATGACTTGAAACATAGTGGCTGAAGTTCTTTAAGAGTGGGATGGGTGAGACGTACCTTGAGCAGAGAGCCGAAACTGTTACGGCAAGCATTCATGCCTTCTATCTGAGGACAGGGTCAGCATGTCACTGGCAAACATCTCGAACCCTAGACCTTAGCACCAAGGTTCGCTCTAAATCTGGAACGCTAACCGTGTTCTCTTACAAATGATAGAACACGTAAAGCGCACTTTACTAAAAAAAATGGCGGAGTGGACGGGACTCGAACCCGCGACCCCCTGCGTGACAGGCAGGTATTCTAACCAACTGAACTACCACTCCCCAGTCTTTCTGGTGGGTGCTGAGGGGATCGAACCCCCGACATTCGCCTTGTAAGGGCGACGCTCTACCAGCTGAGCTAAGCACCCTGAGAAAGTCGGTTATTTTACTGCATCTTTAAGCGTTTTACCAGCCTTAAATGCCGGAGCCTTCGAAGCTTTGATTTTAAGCACTTCGCCGGTCTGTGGATTGCGGCCCGCACGGGCAGCGCGCTCGCGTACCGTAAAGATACCAAAACCCACCAGGCTCACACTATCCCCTTTCTTCAAAGCCTCACTAATAGCGCTGATCGTAGCATCCAATGCTTTTCCGGCAGCCACTTTGGACAGATCTGCGGAATCGGCAATCGCGTCGATCAATTCTGATTTATTCATCTCGTACCCCATATTGATAATTTACAAAAAAATGATAGGACAAACAGCCCCCACGCTCCTATCCAACCCGAATGCTTCATAAACACCCATGACGATCACTCAATGCGGTAGTTTATACTGTGCTTATCCCCCTGCACCAATCACAGACAAACAAGAAGCACAGGGTTTAGAACTGTTCGAATTATACCCCAGGCCACAATCCAGTACAGCAATAAGAACTGTGGCAGACTCCAGGGCACCTCTAAAAGTTCAAATTCCCACCTTCCCCCCGCATTCGCGAGGGTGACAGGGAATGATGAATTATCAAAGATGCCCTTTATACCAACAACATGGAATGTCTGTCCAGCAAAGACTGGCATTCCGCAGGATAATTTAATCTGGATTTAAAAAACTCACCCGGCGCACAGAGTGGTTGCCATAAAAAATGGGCTGAATGTTTTTTTACACATTCAGCCCACAGGATAATAACAGCACTAAAGATGCTAGTGTGGCAACAACAGGTTATCCTTGGCAGCATCAGCCGTAGCTTCTTTACCGGCAACGGGCGCCGGCACCAAAGGTTCAGGCACACGCTGCAATGCCATCTGTAATACTTCATCAATCCACTTCACAGAACGTATATCAAGATGTTGTTTGATATTCTTGGGAATATCGGCAAGATCACGCACATTTTCTTCAGGGATCAATACCACTGTGATACCGCCACGGTGTGCCGCCAGCAGTTTTTCCTTTAAACCACCAATTGGCAATACTTCACCACGCAAGGTTATTTCACCCGTCATTGCAACATTGGCCCGCACCGGGATATTGGTCAGTGCCGAAACTAATGCGGTACACATGCCTACACCCGCGCTCGGACCATCTTTGGGAATCGCACCTTCAGGCACATGAATATGAATATCATGTTTTTGATAAAACTCCTGCTCAATACCTAATACCCCGGCACGGCTGCGCACCACGGTCATGGCGGCCTGCACCGACTCCTGCATGACCTCACCCAACTGTCCGGTAATAGTGAGCTTACCTTTGCCTGGCACCACGGCCGCTTCGATGGTCAGCAGCTCACCGCCCACTTCGGTCCACGCCAATCCAGTGACCTGCCCTACCTGGTCATGATCTTCAGCACGCCCATAACGGAAACGATGTACGCCCAGATATTTCTCAAGATTCCGCTGTGTTACCGTCACTTTTTTATCGGTAGGTTTGAGCAATATTTCCTTTACGACCTTACGACAAATCTTCGCCAGGTCACGCTCGAGACTGCGCACACCCGCTTCACGGGTGTAATAACGGATAATGTCGCGCACCGCCGATTCAGCAAGCATAATCTCATCTTCCCGAAGGCCGTTGGCTTTAATCTGCTTTGGCACCAGGTAACGCATGGCAATATTAAGCTTCTCATCTTCGGTGTAACCCGGAATACGAATGACTTCCATGCGATCGAGCAACGGCCCGGGAATATTCAGACTGTTGGCAGTTGCAATAAACATGATCTCCGACAGATCGTAATCTACTTCCAGGTAATGATCGTTGAAGGTGTGATTCTGTTCAGGGTCAAGCACTTCGAGCAACGCGGATGCCGGATCCCCGCGAAAATCCATCGACATCTTGTCAATTTCATCGAGCAGGAAAAGCGGATTACGCGTTTCAATCTTGGCAAGATTCTGCACTATCCTGCCCGGTAATGAGCCAATATAGGTGCGCCGATGGCCGCGAATTTCGGCTTCATCACGCACACCGCCCAATGACATGCGCACAAACTTGCGATTTGTCGCGCGCGCAATAGAACGCCCCAGGGAGGTTTTACCCACGCCCGGCGGCCCTACCAGGCACAACACTGGCCCCTTGGATTTGGTTACGCGCTGTTGCACGGCAAGGTATTCAAGAATACGTTCTTTAACTTTTTCCAGGCCGTAATGGTCTTCTTCAAGGATTTGTTCGGCCAGCGCCAGATCATGCTTGAGCTTGGTACGTTTCTTCCATGGCACATTGACCATCCAGTCAATATAGTTGCGCACCACGGTTGCTTCAGCCGACATCGGCGACATCATTTTCAGCTTGTTTAATTCAGCGCGCACTTTGGTGCGGGCTTCTTTGGACATGCCGGCCTTTTCAATCTTCGCTGTCAGCTCTTCGATTTCATTGGGCACGTCATCCATTTCACCTAATTCTTTCTGGATGGCCTTCATCTGCTCGTTGAGATAATACTCACGCTGATTTTTTTCCATCTGGCGCTTGACACGGCCACGCACGCGCTTTTCGACCTGCAACAGATCAATTTCGGATTCCATGACTGCCATCAGGCGTTCCATGCGAGCACGGATATCCACCAACTCCAGAATATTTTGTTTTTCTGAAATCTTCAGTGACATGTGCGCGGCAATGGTATCGGCAAGCCGACCGGCATCATCAATACTGGCCAGGGAGGACAAAATTTCCGGCGGAATTTTGTTATTGAGCTTTACATATTGATCAAATTGATTGAGCAGCGAACGTGATAATACTTCTGACTCACGCTCCTCCAGAACAGGAGAGTTCTGCACAGCAATTTGCGCGGAAAAGTAATCCCGTGCGCCGAGAAAGTTGAGGACGTTGGCACGCGTGGTACCTTCCACCAGCACCTTCACAGTACCGTCAGGCAACTTGAGCAATTGCAGAATGCTGGAAAGCGTTCCTATGCGGTAAATATCATCTTCCAGTGGGTCATCCAAAGAAGCGCTTTTCTGCGCGACCAGGAGAATCTGTTTGTTGCCCTCCATCGCGGCGTCGAGCGCCTTGATGGATTTTTCACGGCCTACAAAAAGAGGAATCACCATATGCGGGTAGACCACAACATCCCGTAAGGGCAGGACGGGGGTTACCATTAACTGATTGGCGATGACTTCTGATGTTTTATCATTCTGATCCATTAGAGGGCACCTCACTGTAGGCTAAAAAGAATTTTTTCAATACTTGATGTCAGGTTCAATCTAAAAACGGCCATTGAACCCAGATTTTCCATTAGCACTCTACTGCGGCCGCACAAAGCACTGAATCTGGGTTAAAAATGGCGGCGCACTTTGCTTTATCATGCAATACATATGCCCAATAAGGCATTGGCCGATGCAGGGATAATCCGGAAGAAAATCAGATCAAAATGAAGTCTTCGATCATCCGAGAAGAATAGCCGTGGCTATTTAACGGGAAGAAGCGAACATTTCAGCCAAAATGACCCTTCCGCAAAAGATTAGCCCGTGAATCAGTCAGACTCCAAATGACCCTAAGCTTTAATATGGGCGGGGACAGAAAACTTCAAGCAAGTAATTCAATCGCGCCGCCAAATAAATGGCTTACATGTTACTGGACTGGCTTGGCTTGCACCTAGGCCTGGGTCTGGAGAGGCGCGCTTATTCGCCCACTGCAGCACGTGGGTATTCCGCATCCTGATATACCATAATCGGGGCAGACTCACCGCGAATCACACCTGCATCCACTATGACTTTAGTGACATTTTCCAGCGAAGGAAGGTCGTACATGGTTTCGAGTAACACGTGCTCAAGTATCGAACGCAGGCCACGGGCGCCGGTCTTGCGATCCATGGCTTTACGGGAAATAGCACGCAACGCATCTTCACGAAATTCAATGTCGCACCCTTCCATTTCAAACAACTTGGTGTATTGCTTGGTGATGGCATTTTTGGGTTCGGTGAGAATGCGGACCAACTGCTCTTCATCGAGCTCTTCAAGCGTGGCGACCACGGGCAGACGGCCGACAAACTCAGGGATCAGGCCATACTTAATCAGATCTTCCGGCTCCACCGCACTCAGCAATTCACCAATATTCTTTTTATCATTTTTGCTTTTCACTTCTGCAGAAAAGCCGATGCCGCCCTGCTCGGAACGGGCGCGCACAACTTTATCGAGACCGGAAAATGCACCGCCACAAATAAACAGGATGTTGGCAGTATTTACCTGCAAAAATTCCTGCTGCGGATGCTTGCGGCCCCCTTGTGGTGGCACCGAGGCAATGGTGCCTTCAATCAACTTCAGCAAGGCTTGCTGCACGCCTTCGCCTGATACGTCACGCGTAATCGAGGGGTTATCTGACTTGCGGGAGATTTTGTCAATTTCATCAATATAGACAATACCAGTCTGCGCCTTTTCAACATCATAGTCACACTTCTGCAACAGTTTTTGAATGATGTTTTCGACATCTTCGCCCACATAACCCGCCTCAGTAAGCGTAGTGGCATCGGCAATAGTAAACGGCACATTCAACAGGCGCGCCAAGGTCTCGGCCAGCAGGGTTTTACCGGAGCCAGTGGGGCCGATCAATAAGATATTGCTTTTGGAAAGCTCAACATCGCCGCTCTTTTTCGGGCCGACATTAAGGCGCTTATAGTGATTGTACACCGCCACGGAAAGCACTTTTTTGGCGGGTGTCTGGCCAATCACATAGTCATCAAGAATCTGCTTGATTTCATGCGGCGTCGGCAGCTTGCTGCCTTGCGCCGACGGGGATTTCTCCTGCATCTCTTCGCGGATAATGTCATTGCATAGCTCAACACATTCATCGCACACAAAGACTGACGGACCGGCAATCAGTTTGCGTACTTCATGCTGGCTCTTGCCGCAGAAAGAACAATATAAAAGCTTTTTTCCGTCGTCGCCAAAACCGTGTCTGTCGTCACTCATAGCGCCACCTCAAGATATGTACACGTTTTTAGATCTGCGTCCGTTTCGAAAGAATGGCATCAATCAGCCCATATTCTACCGCGGCTGACCCATTCATAAAGTTATCACGGTCTGTATCCACGCGGATTTTTTCGATAGGCTGACCCGTGTGCTCAGCCAAAATTCTATTCAACCGTTCCCGCACTTGCAGGATCTCACGGGCGTGAATATCAAAATCCGAAGCCTGTCCCTGAAATCCGCCTAATGGCTGATGGATCATCATGCGTGAATGTGGCAGGCAGTAACGCTTGCCCACGCTACCCCCCGTTAACAGCAGCGCGCCCATACTGGCGGCTTGCCCAATGCACATGGTACTGACATCGGGCTTGATAAATTGCATCGTATCATAAATCGCCATACCAGCACTGACAGAGCCGCCCGGCGAATTAATGTAGAGGTGAATATCCTTATCCGGGTTTTCTGATTCCAGAAAGAGCAACTGCGCCACGACCAGATTGGCCATGTAGTCTTCCACTTGCCCGACCAGAAAAACGACCCGCTCTTTTAATAAACGCGAATAAATATCATAAGCACGCTCACCCCGTGCAGATTGCTCGACCACCATCGGAACGAGATTCAATGCCGCAGGGTAAAGCACACTGTCCTTAATAAGGTTATCGGCCATCATCTTGTTTTTCCTTAGTAATATTGACTGTAATAATGGCAAATCAACAACTTAGCCCTGAACTGACTTAATCAGCTCATCAAAAGACGTAGGCACTTCATTTACCTGGACTTTTCCGGCTATCCATTCTACCGCCTGATCTTCCAGCACCACCGCTTCCACACCCGCCATGCGCTCCCGCTTGGCATAATACCAGCGCAGCACTTCGGTGGGATCTTCATAACTTGCGGCAGCGGCTTCTACCATGGCGCGCACTCGCTCCGGCTGGGCTTTAAAGCCATTCTGGCGAATGATTTCGGCCAGAATCAGCCCTAAAGCAACCCGGCGACGTGCATGCTCTTCGAACATGACCGGTTGCAGGTTGATGCTGGCCGACCCGCCACCACGGGCTTCCATATCATCCTTGGCCTGCTGCATTAATTGACCAATTTCGGAATCTACCAACGCACGCGGCAAAGTCAGCGGATTGGCTTTCAGCAAACCGTCCAGCACTTGTTGTTTGACCTTGCGCTTGATGGCTTGTTCGGCCTCGCGCTGCATATTATTTCTGACTTCACTGCGCAATGCCTCGATGCCGCCTTCGCCAATGCCGAAACTAAGTGCGAACTCATCGTCCAGATCAGGCAGTTTGGGCACGGAAAGGGTCGCCACTTTAACGGTAAATTGCACGTCTTTACCGGCCAGATCTTTAGCTTGATACTGCTCAGGAAAGCGGACATTGATGACGCGCTCTTCACCCGCTTTTACGACAAGCAGTTGCGACTCAAAGCCGTCA
>JANOOA010000176.1:0-4922 GCA_031421115.1 Gammaproteobacteria bacterium
ATACGCCACAATATCGGCCCTCAATAATGGCCGCCATATTAACGGGATTAGCGCCCGCCTGCGGGAGAAAGATCAACGGATGACAATTGGCGCAGGTCAGCCACTCAGTATGCTGCCGGTGCGGGAACCGCACATTGGGCATCGAACCGGTGTTTTTAAAGATGACATCGAAATCCACCGGAAACATCTGCTCTTCGCCATGCAGGCCTTTGCGCGGGTCAATCAAGCCATCGTCAAGCGTCTTCACCCAATCAATCAAGCCTTTGGCATCGCGCGGGAAACTGCCCATGGCTTCCGCAGGTTCCTGGAAAAGACTGATAGCCGGGTTAGTGGGGTCACGAATGCCATCTTCGGCCAACGGCACGACCTCACCCTGCGTCTGAAAATGCCGACCCTTCGACCAGATCGGCTCGGCGGCCATCAGGTCGCTGGTGATCG
The DNA here is from genome assembly GCA_031421115.1 of Gammaproteobacteria bacterium. Taxonomy (GTDB): domain Bacteria; phylum Pseudomonadota; class Gammaproteobacteria; family Ga007554. The sequence goes on from JANOOA010000176.1 coordinate 439, forward strand.
CCGCGCCTACTATCCAGCATAGCACGGCCATGATCACGCCAAACCACCGCGCGCGCGCCATCCCGCCCACCCAAGGACGCTTAAGTTGTCGATCAAACCGGAGACACTTATTATCGTTCATAGATACCCTAAATCCCCCCTGCCCCCCTTTTTCAAAGGGGGGTCATCGTGTGAATGAGATTAGGCCGCCACTCCGTTTCTCTGTTAACCCCCTTTGAAAAAGGGGGTTGCGCATAGCGCGGGGGATCTAATTCACACCCGCAATCATCAACGCACGCTGCAAATACGAGGTCGCTTCCTGCAAGGCGCTGATTGCCGCCGCGTGGTCGCCTTTACCTGCAAGCTGCGCCGCTTCAGCAACCAATCCTTTACTCTTTTGCTCTAACTCCGCCATTTTATCCACCGTCATGGCCGGTGGCTTTTTCTGCTCCAGCGCCAAAGGGATCAGCTCTTCATAGCTTTTATAGCGCGCCACTTCATGCTCATATTCGGCGGCCGGAGTGGCAAAGTTTTTGTCATACACCACCGTTTCATTATCCAACAATGCTCCCAGGGCGCGCGTTACCATACGCTGTGCATTGGCCAGCAGTTTGTTGGCCTCTTCATAACGTCCCGCATCGCCATGCGCTTTTGCCTGACCCATTAAATCCTGAAATTTTTTCTCATCGAGCGCCACCGCAGGTTTTTTCTTGCCCGCCAGACGTTCACTGTGCTGCTTGTACGATGACTCAAAAGTCTTGGTCGAATCCAGCAGTTCCGTATAGCGAAACTTGGGGTCAAGCCCGGACTCCGGCGCATCGCTCGGCACCAGCCGCGCCGCTGCCGTCACCAGACGAATCGATTCATCGACTTCCTCCTGCGCTTTGGCAACATTGCCCGCGCCCAGCACACTGCGCGCTGACTCCAGACGCGTGCGCGCATTGGTCAGCATCTCTTTGGCCTGCACATTGCTGCTGGCCGCTATACGCTGCGCGCCTTTGGATGAATTCATGAGCATGTTGGCATAGTCAATCTTCTGTTTGACTTGCACTTCCGTCACCGGCGGCTGCTCCATTGCGGGATGGCCTTCTGCCGCTGTTGCGCCGGGCGCAGCAGCAGGCACTTCATCCAGCGTAGCTGCCTTGCCCTTGTCCACCACCTTGAGCATGCCGCCCATGCTTCTGTGATTGCGGCACTGGTAATACACCAGGTCTGGAGTGGTCGCCGAAGGCGTAAATGTCACTGCGCCGCGAAAGGTAAACTGACCCTCCACGCCTTCGGTCACCGCGCTACCGCCCTGGCCTACGGCGCTGGTAGAAAAATAAAAATCGTGCTGGGGGCCAGTATCAACATTAAAGGTGTATTCCACCCCGCGCGCCAACACCAACGGCTTGCCTTGCACGCCATCCAGCACCATGCCGATTTTATGACCCTGGCCAAAAAATGGATGGGTTTTGTCTTTTGTTGCAGCGGTTATCGCGAACATCCGCTTGTCGGCGCCTTTATCTACAACCGTCGCGGCGAGCGCCGCACCATGAATCCCGGCAAAACCTAAAAAACCTATCTGAAGTAAAAAATAAACGTATTGGCCTGTGAGCTTCATAATCAATCCCTAATAAAAAGTAGCGTTACAGGAACATCAAACTACTTTAGTTCCGCTCTCCACAATTCCGGGGCTTGTTCGAAATGGCTTGCCCCTGATTATTATCCCCTTCCCTCCCGCATGCGGGAGGGAAGGGGTGCATTATTATCACTTTACTTCCATGGATTCTTGAGTGTTGCTTCGCTCAATGGTGGCTTCCAGTCATCCGGCTTCGGCTTGGAGTGACACTTGCGGCATGACTTGGTGGTAATCGGAAACGCTACCTTGCCATGACACACGCCGCATTTCTGCCCCAGCAAAATGGCAGACATGTTGATCTGATTTGCACCTTTTTGTGGAATAAAGATTGCCGGGTGGCAGTTTGAGCAAAACAGCCATTCGGTGTGCTGACGATGCGGGAACACCACATCCGGTACCGATGCCTTGACCGGGCGCACGATATCCAGATCCATCACAAACGCCTCGGCATCAGGATCTTCAATCTCCCAGCGCGGACGCACTTTTTTATCATCCAGAGTCTTCACCCAGTCCACGCGATTACCAAACTCAGTGGGCGGCAAACCCTCAAATGCAGGCTTGGGTGCGGCGAGAATGTGCGTGGCGTCATTTTGCGGGTCACGCAGCCCGTCTTCAGCCGGCGGCAAATGGACACCCTTGGGCTTCTTCAAGTTGCGGTTGAAGCTGTTGATGTCATCCACCTGTGCAATATGGATAACCTGCACATCCGACTGGGCCATTTCATCAATGGCTTTGTATTCCGGCGCGTAGGATAAATCCATGACCGGGATCGAGCCATCGGGACGCGCCGTCACCTGCGGCTGTGCACTGCATGCAGACCCGGCCAGAAACAGTGCCAGGGCGCAACTCATATAGAGCGTTTTTTTATGCCAATTCATATATTCTCCTCGTATTCATTATTTTTTAGGCGCAGGGGCGGGGGCGGGAGCAGGCGCTAACAATGGCTGATGCGGCGGAGCCACCAGTGTCTGTGCCGTGCTGCCATGGATATGGGTGGGAGTTCCCGGCACGCCAGAATGGCACATACCGCAGTTTTCCACCGACCAGGCAATTTCACCATTATGACAGGCGCCACAGAACTTGCCATCAATGATCTTGGACATGGTAATTTTGTTGCCGCCCGCCTTGAACTGGAAGCCCAAGTCCGCATGGCACACTTTACAGCGAAAACGTACACGGTGAAACCAGTGCGAAAACACTGCAGGACGCATCCCCGCCGCATCCGAATAGTTATTGATGACCACATCACCGTATTCAGCTTGCGCCGGCATGGGCGCTATCAACATGGCTGCCCAGGCAGCGACACCCAGCGCAATCGCCCTCCACGTAATACGACCTCTCATTATAGGTAACATACAGCACTCTCCCCTTATTTTAAAATCACTCTCAACCCACAAACCCTTACACAAACCTTAACTATACACAACAACATAAATCGTAACATTAAAAGCGCCGCGCAATGCGCGTCATCACCAAACTTGAATTTTGCCCATCAATTTGAATTAAACGCAAGCTTAAACTGGTATCCAGCAAGCCAATTGTATAATCCAGTCGATTATCCCACTCGGAACGGTCGATGCCCTGCTCTACCGCCGCACGCGAAACAAACAGATTTGACAGAAAACGCAGGTTTGTCAAGCCAAATATATTGGAATGCTGGTAATCGACCCGTCCCGTCGCCGTCGCCACATCCGAACCGACGCCTAATTGCGGGAACTCCTGGCGCACATACTGTACCGTCAGGTTACCCGACAGAAAACTGGAGCGATTCAGCGGCTGGACACGTAACACCTGAAAGTTCACCAACTGCTGCTCATCTTCTGTATCGGTCATTGCGCGGGAGTCCGACAGGGTCAATTGTACTGTAGAATTACCCCCGCCCGCCGCCTGATTCCAGGCCACGGTTCCAGTATGATCCAGACGCGCATTGGCCGCGCCAATACCACCATATTGGCGCGTCGCCAACGATCCCTGATGATCCTGCTGGAGCGTCACGGACTCCTGGTTAATCCGGTAAGCGCCGTTAAGCGACTGCCCCAGACTGATATTCAACGAAGAAATCTCGCTCAAAAACCAGGTTTTCTGCCCGTTATGCGACCATGTGGATGATACGGCCTGACGCACTGCATCCGCCCCTGACTGATTCTCCAGCGCACCGGTCGCAAACCAGCGGTAGATAAACCCGGATTTTTCGTATAAGTCAGACTGGTACAACACCCCGCCTTGCTGCCGCGCCAATTGTATTTCGGAGCCGTTACTCTGGGTATTGGTAAGCGCCACACTGGCATCAAAGCGCCATTTTCTGCTTAATTGATAAAAAAATCCACCGGAAGCGCTGATGGAAAGCGAATCACTGGTCGCGGTGAGGGCTTCGCCTTGCAGATCGTAGACACGCAGCCCGCCACTCATCGACCACGGCCGCCGCAGATGATCTGCGTCCGGGCGCCAGAAAAAGAAGCTGGAGGCCTGGGTTATATCAGTCGTGCTGCTGCCCGAGGTGGCGCTGGCGCTGGTGACGCGGAATGAACGGTCAAAGTTGTAATAACTGGCCTTGTTGTCGACACGAAACGACGGCGAGGGCAGGTAAAAATGGCTGAGATCGAAAATAAGGTTTTCGTTACGCAACTTCGTCAATGAATGCTCGGTCGTACCCTGGCTAAGTTTCATCAACACATTTTGCTTACCGCGCCGCACGTCCGCTTCCGCGCCCATCAATGCGTCATCATAGCTGCCATCGCGCGCCGAGCTCCAGCTCGATGAGTCATAACGCAGCATAAAACGATCATTTTGATCGTTCAGGTAAGATTGCCTGAGTTCGAGGCGCGTGATGGCAGCTATGATGACGCATTGATGGGCGCGGAAGCGGACGTGCGGCGCGGTAAGC
>JANOOA010000177.1:0-2181 GCA_031421115.1 Gammaproteobacteria bacterium
GGCCGCGCCTGCGGGAAGAAATTCTCATGCATTACCGGCGCTACATCCTGTTCGCACTCACCCGCCTGTCCCTGTGGGCATTCACTATCATGCTGTTCACGGGTGGTGCCGGGGTGCTGGCCTATTACATGGTGAACACGAGTCTCGGTGGCGAATGGTCAATGGGCGCGGCTGTGCTGGCGGCTGTGCTGGGGATTCTCGGTGCAACCCTGCTGCAGTTTATCCGCAAGCTGCGTTTCAATCCCGGGCTATTGGTGGCATCAATGCACTACCGCATGAGCCGCTTTTACTGGCTGTGGCGCTGGATGACTCCGACGCGGATTTATTGGGTGCAGTTTACGTTGGGTGGCGTTACCACGCTACTGCTGATTAGCGCTTCGTGGCAACTGGTACAACAAAACCAAATCACTGATCTCATCGCACTGTGGGCAGCACTATTATTCTATGCTGGCACGATTGCTTGCGCGGCCTGGTTACCCGAGGCACAGCCACCGGGTCACGTGCCTGAACACGCTACCGATGCACCGCCGAATATCCTCATGATCGGCTCGGACACGCTGCGGGCAGATCGACTGGGCACACTGGGCTATCGACGCGCCCTCACGCCTCACATCGACAAACTGGCTACACAAGGGGCGCTGTTTGCCAACTGTTATGTGCCCTGCGCCCGCACTGCACCCAGCCTGATTTCACTCATGACCGGCACCTGGCCGCACACCCACGGCATACGCGACAACTTCGCTGCCGATAACGAAACCCGGCTCAAGGTCGATGCGTTGCCTGATCTGCTCAAGGCGAATGGCTACAACACCGCCGCAATTTCGGACTGGTGCGGTGGAGATATGGGTAAGTTCTCTTTCGGCTTTGATTACACCGATTTGCCGGAAGATCAGTGGAACCTGAAATTTTTTATCCGCCAGGGTCCGAAGGACTTGCGTCTGTTTGTGTCGCTGTTCACTCACAACCGCTTGGGGCGGTTGTTGCTACCCGAAATTTATTATCTCGGCGGAGTCCCTTTGACTCAGCCGATGGGGCGACGCGCCAGGCGGTTGGTGTCGCGTCTGGCGGCGCGCGCCCAGCCTTTTTTTATCAACGTATTTTATTCCACTACCCACCCGCCATTCGCTTCCGAATGGCCGTGGTACACGCGCTTTGCCGACCCGGCTTACATGGGCGAATCCAAGTTCGCCATGGCGCGACTGACTGACCCCTTCGAAATAATTCGCCGCCAGGGCGCACCCAAAGAGGAATTCGACCTCGATCAAATCATTGATTTGTACGACGGCTGCGTAGCCGAATTCGACGATGAAGTGGGCAAGATGCTGCGCCACCTCGAAGCCAGCGGGCTGGCGAGTACCACTATCGTCGTGGTCTATTCCGATCACGGTATGGAGTTTTTCGAACATGGTACGTGGGGGCAGGGTAACAGCGTATTGGGCGATCATAGCGCACGCATACCGCTTATAATCGCCGACCCACGGCAACCGCCTGCCGGAGTGGTAACCCATATCACGCGCAGCATAGATGTTGCGCCCACATTGCTACAACTTGTCGGCCTTGAGCCACCTCTAACAATGGACGGCACCTCACTGCTGCCCTATATGTCAGGCAAGGCTGTTGATTTTGACCTGGCGGCTTTTAATGAAACCGGGATTTGGTTAACTGATTTACCGGGAACCCCAGAAAATCATTTGCGCTACCCCGACCTTATAGAATTATTAGAGGTACCGGACAAACACAAGGGCACATTGGCGATAAAGCCAGAATATGCAAGTGTTGTCGTGCAGGCAAAAGACCGGATGATCCGCACCAAACAATGGAAACTTGTTTATCAGGCCATGAATGAAGAAAACCTTTATTCATTGTTCGACATTATTAATGACCCGGAATGCCATCAGGATGTAGCTTTACAGTATCCAGACATTTTCCTGGCCCTAAAAAAGCGGCTGCTATATTGGATAAAACGTTGAATGACGTGTTAGGCCGTTTTTTGCATGTGGTGAAAATCTTGAATGGAATCCAGTTCTCGTTTTTCTGCGGCTTGCGCCTTGAACAGATCGCATCGAATTTGTAAATTGAGCCAAAAATCTGCGGACACACCGAAGAACTTACCTAGGCGTAGCGCAGTACTTGGAGTTACGCCGCGTTTTTGGTTTACAAGCTCGTTGATTCGCTGATAGG
>JANOOA010000178.1:0-5169 GCA_031421115.1 Gammaproteobacteria bacterium
CAACACCGTCACCGGTGATTACTCGCGGGGCGCTGCTGGTTTCTGGATCGAGAATGGCGAGATTCAATACCCCGTTGAAGAAATTACCATTGCTGGCAACCTGCGCACTATTTTCATGGGCATCGCCGAAGTCGGCAATGATATCGAAAGGCGTGGCAGTATACGTACGGGTTCGATTTTGGTAAAAGAAATGACGATTGCCGGGGAGTAATCCTGTGTTCGATTGCCGGTGTATGGCATAAGGAAATTTAATGGAAAGCACCTATTGGATAGAGCAATGGCTGACCTGGGTCGCGTTCCTGCTGCTGGTGGCTTATCACATTCATCTGGTATATCAGGTGAAGCATGCGCCCCTCACCACCGCGATTGGTTTGAACATTCAAACACGCCGCGCCTGGGTCGAAACCATTATGGCAGATCGGCTTGACCTTCTGGCGGTGCAGACTTTGCGTAACTCGAGCATGGCCGCCAGTTTTCTGGCGACCACCGCTATATTGATTTGTCTTGGCACACTTAATGCCGCATTTTTTTCCAGCACGAATGGTGGTTTACGTGTTATTTCTGGGTTCAGTCACGATAACAGTGGTTTATTGCTCATAAAGCTGTTGATGTTGATCATCACATTTTTCTCTGCGTTTTTTAATTTTACACTCGCTATCCGTTCGTATAATCGCACGAGCTTCATGATCAGCATCCCATTGGCGCGCGACCCATTAATGACGCCCGAATTTATCGCCCGCGTACTGGGCCGTGGCATGAATCACTATTCACTCGGTATGCGCGGTTATTATCTTTCTGTGCCGCTGGTGCTATGGCTGTTTGGTCCGCATTGGCTGGCGGCAGGCACCGTGGCTTTGTTGTTTATGATGTATAAAATCGACTATAGCCTGGATTAGATTTTTTTCAGGGGAGCGGCGGGGTTGTGTCTAAATTATTTATTGGATTTGGCCTGACAGCCCCGGTTCTTTGAGAGTCATCTGTCAGACCGAATCGAGACTGCCACACTGTTATGCACCCATCTGGCGTGTGTTATGGTTTATTCCATTTCTAATTCAATCAGCGAATAACTTTATCTCCTCGCCCCGCTTGCGGGGAGAGGGTTAGGGAGAGGGGGTAATAATGCATTTTTGAAATAGAATTGGAATTACTTGCCGTCCTTCATAGCATCTCTTTTTTCGTCTTTCAGCTTACTAAAAAGCCCACATCTCAAAAAATAGATTTTTCCATCCGATTCATCGTATGATGTTCTTTCGGTACATCGGTGAGGTGATTATCCATGGGGCAGGCACTGGAAGAGTGGATGCTGGAGCACATGTACGGTGTGCTGATTGGTATAGAAATTATGTGGGTAGGTGGATTCCTGGCAGTGTTTGTGGTGTATTTCTGGATTTGGCGCGGCATACAAAAAAAGAAAAAAGCTGCGCAAGACGCTGGCAAAGCAGAAAAATAATTATAGCGGCGACAGGCTATACAAACATCTGGTCATTGCCGGGTTTTGATCCGGTGAAATTACGCGATAGGCGTGCCAGGCTCCAAGGTTCCCGTTTTGACAATACGCCATGCTCAAAGGCTGCTTCGGGATGTGCATAGTGAGCCATGGTATTGTTATGTTTGTAAAATCCGAGTTTTTTGTAGAAATCCTGTTTGTCGGGTGGCGCAGTGAGATAGATTTTCTCCAGGGGCAGTTTTTCCAGCAGCGCCGTCATGAGTGCGTGACCTACCCCGTGTCCTTGATGTTCAATGGCCACCACCACATCCAGTATTACAGCGTAATACACGCCATCTGAAATCGCACGCGCGGCACCCAGCAGCACGCCATCATGCGTATAGGCGAAACAACAGGCATAACTGTTGGTGAAGGCTTTTTGAATATCCGAGGGGGGGCGGGTGGCGAAAGGCGCGTGAGCAAAGATGTCGGCCAGCCGATCCCAGTCGACGGTGTCGTCCGTGTGGGCAATCATAACGCCAGTGTACACGTCGATCCCTCCTTGCGCCTGCAAATGAGACGCTTAAAACATACTATATTTGTGGTTATTTGTCAAGCACTATCGTGGATATGTGGATAATGCCCGCAAACCCCAAACGTGTACAATGTGGCGTTGGAAATGGCTCTATTTTGGTGCAAAAACAGGTATGATTGGCATTTTTTCGTAGAGGTTGACGATGGATACCCTAAAGGCAGGCAGTGACGTATTGTTTATTCTCCTGGGCGCGATCATGGTGCTGGCGATGCACACCGGATTTGCTTTTCTTGAAGTAGGTACGGTGCGCAAAAAGAACCAGGTAAATGCGCTGGTGAAAATCATTGCCGATTTTGCGGTATCTACCATTGCTTATTTCTTCGTCGGCTATAGCATTGCCTACGGTATCGATTTTATGCAAGGCGCGCAGACCTTAACTGAAAAGAACGGTTATGAGCTGGTGAAATTTTTCTTTTTGTTGACGTTTGCGGCAGCGATTCCGGCGATTGTGTCGGGTGGGATTGCCGAGCGCGCCAAATTTTATCCGCAGTTAGCGGCCACGTTTTTGCTGGTCGCACTGATTTACCCCCTATTTGAAGGCATCGCCTGGAATGGCCGGTTTGGCATCCAGGACTGGTTTTTAGCGCAATTTGGCGCCAAATTTCACGATTTTGCGGGATCCGTAGTCGTGCATGCAGTGGGTGGCTGGATCGCCCTGTGCGCGGTCATGCTGCTGGGCGCGCGGCACGGGCGTTATGGCCGCGACGGCGCCATGGCGGCGCATCCGCCCTCCAGCATCCCCTTTCTGGCGTTGGGTGCGTGGATTCTGGTGGTGGTCTGGGTTGGCTTTAACGTGATGTCCGCGCAGACCGTAGCAGCGGCTAGTGGTCTGGTGGCAGTGAATTCGTTGATGGCGATGGTGGGTGGCATACTGGCTGCCTTGGTGGTGGGGCGCAATGACCCCGGCTTTGTACACAACGGGGCGCTGGCGGGTCTGGTGGCGGTGTGTGCGGGTTCAGATGTGATGCACCCGCTGGGGGCGCTTACCACGGGTGCGATAGCTGGAGCCTTGTTTGTATGGGCGTTCATGCTCACCCAGAACAAGTGGAAAATTGACGATGTGCTGGGTGTGTGGCCGCTGCATGGCCTGTGCGGCACCTGGGGCGGCATCGCCGCCGGTATTTTCGGGAGCCAGGCCTTAGGTGGAATAGGCGGCGTCAGTCTTGCCGCGCAAGTAGTGGGCACCCTGCTGGGCGTGGGCATTGCGGTGATCGGCGGCCTGGTGGTCTATGGCGTGCTGAAACGCATGGTAGGCTTGCGCCTGAGTCAGGAGGAGGAATATCAGGGTGCTGATCTCAGCATACATAAAATCAGCTCTGAGCCGCGTTACGGCGATTGACCCCTAGCGAGTGCGGGCACAGGTGTGACTGATGATGGCCGTGCCGAGTCGGCGCGCATCCCGAGCAGATACGCTGCCGGTGAAGAAAATCCAGGCATGAGCACCGTTACCAGAACGTGATATCTCAAGGGCGACCGCCACGCCCAGCCCGTGACACGACTGGGAAAACGCCTTGGTATCCTCTCGCCATTCCGTTTCATCGAAATCGGCAGCGAGAAAATGACAGGTATCGTCAGCCAGCAGTGGATAGACACCAATAGTGCGTTTGCCAGCGAGATGCTCGTAGATGACCGTATCGGATAGCGGGATCAACAGACGATTGTTGCACTCCCCACATCTGATGCGTGGCTTTTCGCAAACACCGGCAAGCCACTCATTGCCACAGGCCGGTGCGTAGCCGGTCTTGCCGGTTGTTTTGCTTTCCCAGCGGATCGGGTAGGCATCGGTGCGGCCGCGAAACAGCCGACGAAACAACGCTACCTTTTCGGCGGTGGAAAGACGTGATGGCTCTGGCTCCAGGACAGGCGGTGCTGGCTCAGATGGCAAACGCCATTCGATACCGTGACCGTCCAGCAGCGCGATCAGGCGAGCGTTTTCGCCTTGCAGCGCGGCCAACTGATCGCGTTCAATCATCGGCCCCGTACTCGGCAAGCAAGTCGTCCATATCGTCACCGACGCCATAGCCGAAGTTGTGACAGGTGCTGCGCACGGTATCCAGCCTGTCCCATAACGGCTGGCGTTGCGCGTCGGCCAAACTGGCGATGATTTTTAATGCCTGCTCGAACATCCGCACCAGCGCGTCGAAGTAGCCCTCATCCTGCAGCCCGACATCATTGCTGAATCCCGCTGCCCGTTCGCAATAAAAAACCATCAGTTCGGCCAGACCTTCCGCTTGGCCGATGGCGCGTCTGTAATCGGCGATAGGCTTCTTGGCTTTGGCAACCGAGGTGTCCTGATTCTTGAACACATCGGGCCATAGCCAGCGGTCGATGGTGACCTTGTACGGTTTGAGCACGTCGTCGCCAAGACTGAGGCGGGCGTGCAGGAAGGCTTGGTTATCCTTGTTGGCTGTGTACAGGTCTTGCAGCAGCCCGAGCAAGCCAGCGCGATCGAAGTCCACGAGCTTGGTCTTGACGTCGCTCCAACTGGGCGTGTTCTTCTTCGTGGCCATATCCGCTATTCCTCGGCGATGCCTGGTTGGCTGCCGGACTCAATCTGCTTGATCACCCGATCAAAGTCACTCTCAAACAACCGGTCCTGCACGATGCGGTATTTCTCGAACTCGCTTTCGGCATGCGCCTTGGCGATTTCTGCCGTCACCTTGCCCGCGTCTTTCAGCACCTCCCGGTCCCAGAGTTTCAAGAAGCCGCCCAGACGTTCTTCCCAGTCCGCCATGGTCATGGGCATGCGGCGCATGGCTTGAAGTTCGGCCATATCGAGATAGGCGGAGACAATTCGCTGCATCTGCGCCAGCTCGAACTCCGATAAGTAGTTCTTGGCAATGGCGACATCGTATTTGTGGATCTTCCCTTGGGGCGCGCCCTCCCAACTGGCCAAGCCCATGTTTTCCTTCTGGTGATCAGCCCGATCCACAATGACTTCTGCCGCTGTCTGGCCGTGAATGGCGTAATGCAGCTTGTTCTGAACCGCCGCAAAAAAGCGTTTGGTCGCGGTGGCGGACGGATCGTAGTCCAGCGAGGTGGCGTAGATATCGGTGATCTTCTGGTAGAACTTGCGCTCGGAAAGGCGGATTTCCCGGACTTTTTCCAGTTGCCGCTCGAAGAATTCATCCGTCAGGATGCTGCCGCC
>JANOOA010000179.1:0-4253 GCA_031421115.1 Gammaproteobacteria bacterium
TCTGGCAGCAATGCGCATTCGCAACGCATTCAATTTAATAAATCCGCCGGCATCGGCCTGGTTATAAGCACCGGCGTCGTCTTCAAACGTGGCAATGGCAGGGTCGAACAATGAATCACTGTCAGACTTGCGCCCGACCACCGTGACGTTGCCCTTGTACAGTTTGAGCCGCACCACTCCATTGACACTGGATTGAGAAGCATCGATCATTTGTTGCAGCAGCTTGCGTTCCGGGCTCCACCAGTAACCGGTATAAATCAGGCTGGCGTAACGCGGCATAAGTTCATCTTTCAAATGCGCGACTTCACGATCCAGCGTGATGGACTCGATGGCGCGGTGCGCACGCAGCATGATAGTGCCGCCAGGTGTTTCATAGCAGCCACGCGACTTCATGCCGACATAGCGATTTTCGACAATATCCAGACGGCCAATGCCGTTTTTATTGCCGTAGCGATTCAGCGTGGCCAATACAGTGGCAGGGCTCATGGCCTCGCCATCAATAGCGACGATATCGCCGCTGGCATAGGTTAATTCAATGTAAGTAGGTTTATCAGGAGCCTGCTCCGGCGGCACAGACCACAGCCACATACTGTCTTCGGCCTCGGCCCACGGGTCTTCCAGCACGCCGCCCTCATACGAAATGTGCAGCAGGTTGGCATCCATGGAATAGGGGGATTGCTTGCCGCGTTTTTTCTCAACCGGGATACCATTTTTTTCGGCATAGGCGAGCAGCTTTTCGCGCGAGGTCAAATCCCATTCACGCCACGGCGCAATTACGCGCACATCAGGCTTGAGTGCGTAATAACCCAGCTCGAAACGCACCTGATCGTTGCCTTTGCCGGTAGCGCCGTGCGACACAGCATCGGCCTGGGTGGCAATGGCGATTTCAATCTGGCGCTTGGCAATCAGCGGACGGGCGATGGAGGTGCCGAGCAGGTATTCGCCTTCATAAACGGCGTTGGCACGAAACATCGGGAACACGAAATCACGCGCAAATTCCTCGCGCAGATCGTCGATATAAATTTCTTTAACGCCCATTTGCTGCGCTTTGGCACGCGCCGGTTCAAGCTCTTCACCCTGGCCAATATCAGCGGTAAAGGTCACCACCTCACAGCCATAGGTATCCTGCAACCATTTGAGGATGACGGATGTATCCAGCCCTCCCGAATAAGCCAGCACCACTTTTTTGACATCAGACATGCAATTCGCTCCAGCAACAGATTAGTCGGCTATTATACCGTTGTGGCTCGACCTGTTCAATTTCGGCGCCAACAATTCATCAAAGTAGTGACTAAAATGCAATATAATGATTAATCAGGCTATTCGAAATGACATATAAATTGAAGGAACGATCTCATGTCAAAAAAAGGCGTATTAGTTACTGGCGGCGCAGGCTACATCGGCAGCCATGTGGTACGGCAACTCGGTGAAGCAGGCGAGCGCATTGTGGTGCTCGACAATCTCTACAGCGGTTTTGTGAAATCCGTGCTTTACGGTAAGCTGGTGATCGGTGACACTGGCGACCGCGAACTGGTAGCGCGCATCCTGCACGAGCACGACATTGATTCCGTGTTGCACTTTGCCGCCCATACCGTAGTGCCCGAATCGGTGAGCAACCCCTTGAAATATTACGCTAACAACACCAGCAACACCCGCAGCCTGCTGCAATGTTGCAGCGAAGTGGGCATCAAGCATTTTATTTTTTCTTCCACCGCCGCTGTGTACGGCATGCCCGATAGCCCAATGGCGAGTGAAGGTACGCCCACCGCACCCATCAATGCCTATGGCACCTCAAAACTGATGAGTGAAATGATGCTGCGTGATTAAAGCGCCGTCACTGACTTACGTCATGTGGTGTTGCGCTACTTCAATGTCGCCGGCTCCGATCCGCAAGGGCGTATCGGCCAATCCACGCGCGACGCCACACTGCTGATTAAAGTCGCCTGTGAAGCCGCGCTCGGCAAGCGCCCCCACGTCTCGATCTTCGGCACCGATTATCCCACTCCCGATGGCACGGGCGTGCGAGATTACATTCACGTTGAAGACCTCGCCGATGCGCATCTGCAAGCGCTCACCTATTTGCGCAACGGCGGCAACTCCACCACCCTGAATTGCGGCTATGGTCATGGCTACAGCGTGCGTGAAGTACTGGATACCGTGCAGCGTGTGCATGGCAAACCCATCACCATCCAGGAAATGCCCCGTCGCGCCGGCGATCCACCCACATTAGTGGCGAAAGCGGATCGCGTTCGCAATGTACTCGGCTGGCAACCCCGCTACGATGACCTGACGGTGATTGTTGAAACGTCGCTGGCGTGGGAGAAGAAATTAGGTGATTTTTAACGGTTAGAACCAGTAGTGTCCGGCAATTTTACTCGGACGGTTATATAGCAATTTGATCTGGAATAAGAAACGGTATGCTTAGATAGTGTCGTCACGAGAAGAGATCTGAGATAATTTGCGAGTCACTTTTGATTTTCAGGAGGTTTGCTATGGATTTGGCGCATCGTCGGCACGACATATCGAATTACGTCTGGGCGTTGCTGGAAGGACATTTGCCAGGCCGGCCAGGCATCTGGGGCTACAACACCCACGTCAACACCCACACACTCGAAACGCACGTCAGCCGAGTGCGCAACAAGCTTGGCCTTGTCCCGGAGAGCGACTGGCGCCTGTCCCCTGTTTATCAGCATGGCTATCGTCTGGAGAAAGTAGCATAGACCACTACAACCGATCGCTGTCTTCGTCAGCAGGAATACGTAGCTTTCCACCCACCTTGATGCGATCATCAGCCAGCTTGTTGGCCGATTTTAGCCTATCAATACTGGTGCCATATTGGCCAGCGATCGTCATCAAGGTTTCACCTTCAGCAATAATATGTTGCCGGGAAGCCAGATAAGCCAACTTGGTGCCGGGTGGTGGAGCGCGGGTAAAATAGCCGCGTATGCCGTTGAGAATGGCGTGTGCAAGATCTTGCTGGTGGCCTTCATCCTGCAATTTTTTCTCTTCGGCGGGATTGGAAATAAAGGCGGTTTCCACCAGCAGGGACGGGATATCTGGCGATTTCAGCACCATGAATCCGCCACGTTCGACCTGACCTTTATGCACTTCGCCGATGCCCTTGAGACCTTCCAGCACTTGCGTGGCAACATCATGGCTGGCTTCGACGGAGGCGGTTTGTGACAAGTCGAGCAGCACCGAGGCGAGCATTTTATCTTTGCCGCCCAGGTCTACGCCACCGATCAAGTCCGATGCGTTTTCCTTGTCGGCCAGCCAGCGTGCGGCTTCGCTGGTGGCGCCGCGTTCAGACAAAATAAATACCGATGAGCCGCGTGCGTTGGGATGTATGAAGGCATCGGCATGGATCGAGACGAAAATATCGGCTTTCTGCTCACGGGCTTTTTGCGTGCGGCGGCGCAGGTCAATATAATAATCACCATCACGAATCATCACTGGGCGCATGCCGGGTTCCTTGCGAATCAAATCCTCGAGTTTGCGTGCTATGGCCAGCACTACGTCTTTTTCGCGGGTGCCGCGTGGGCCGATTGCGCCAGGATCTTCGCCACCGTGTCCGGCATCAATGGCGACGACGATGTCGCGGTAACGTTTGTCATCGAGTGCTTTGAGAATTGATTGCACACTGGCAATGGATTTGCTTTCGGTACGGGACTCTGTGGTAACGATGGGCACGGGAGCCACGGGTGTTGGCGTGGGCACTGGAGAATTAGACACGGACACTGGCAACACCATGGCCTCGGGTGCTTTGTTGGCAGCGCGGGTATCAAATAAATCCACCACCAGGCGATAGCCATATTCACCGGTGGGTTCGAGAACAAAGCTCTCGGGTTTGACACGGCTTTTCAGGTCAAGCACCATGCGTAAATCTTTGTTGCGCTGGGCGCTACGTATGCTTTGCAGCAGCGGATTATTATAATCCACTGCACCCACGGGCGCGGCGAGACGCGCGTCTTGCAGATCAATCACCACACGGTTGGGATTTTCCAGAGTAAAAACGCTGTAAGCCGCCAAGGTATTCATGTCAAACACCAGGCGCGTGCTGCCAGGGCTGGTCCACAAGCGCACGCTTTTGATCTGGGTGTTTGTCGCTCCCTGCATCCTGCCTCCCGCGACACTAGCACGTCCCTGTGCGTCGTCGGCAAGCGTGGTTTCAGCCCAGGCCAGCAACGCGGGTGTGGCGATCAAATACAGCAATGGGATAATTTTTTTCATCTCGAAATACTTGAACCGACAAT
>JANOOA010000180.1:0-11462 GCA_031421115.1 Gammaproteobacteria bacterium
TGAGCCGATGGTGGCGCAAGATGCGGTAGCGTTTTACCTGCTGGCCGAGCGCGTGTCGCGCGAGGTAAAGGTCGTGCAAAGCGGGCAGGGGGCGGATGAAGTGTTTGCTGGTTATTTCTGGTATCCGTTGATGCAGGCCGATGTGGATGCAGGCGTGGGTACGGACCTGGAGTGTTTCCGCAAACATTACTTTGACCGTTCCCATGCGGAATTTCTGGAAACAGTGACGGCGGGTTATCACGGCGCAGATCATACCTCGGCGCGGGTCGCCCGCTTGCTTGCCCAATCGCAGGCCGACGACACACAGGGATGTGTTAGTGTCGCGGGAGGCAGGTCGAAAAAATGCTCCTGCATTTTCGACACTTCCGCCATCCATGGCGGTCGGATGCCGGGAGCGACCACTTTTTTAGACCGCGTGCTGCGCATGGATGTGACCACGCTGATTGTCGATGATCCCGTGAAACGGGTAGATAACATGACCATGGCCTGGGGACTGGAAGCACGTGTTCCGTTTCTGGATCATCATGTTGTCGAGCTTGCGGCACGTATGCCGCCGGAGCTTAAACTCAGAGAAGGCGGCAAGTACCCCCTCAAGGCGATTGCGCGGGGGTTGTTGCCCGATGCCATTATCGACCGTCCCAAGGGTTATTTCCCGGTGCCTGCGCTGAAATATGTGCGCGGGCCGTTTCTGGAATTCATGCGCAATGTGCTGGGTTCTGCGGCGTGCCGTCGTCGGGGGTTGTTCCAGAACAGCTACATAGACAAGCTGCTGGCCGCGCCAGAGCAATACCTGACCCCTTTACAGGGTAGTAAATTATGGCATTTGGCGTTGCTGGAATGCTGGTTGCAGCTTAATGTGGATGGAATACCCTCATAAACCACCTGCTTTTTTTATGTGGAATTTACAGGTAAACTCTATGCTTAACTTGCCCAATGTCATTCCGAATGCAGTGAGGAATCTTAGGATCGTTCACTGTGTTCGGAATGACAATAAACGCCGCGTGGCGGGGAATTTGGATCAAAGAGATTGCAGAGAGGTAACCCGATGGATATTTTGAAAGTTATAGACGAACAGGTCAAAAGTAACCCAATTATTCTTTACATGAAAGGCACGCCCCAACTGCCCCAGTGTGGTTTTTCCAGCCGTACGGCGCAGGCGCTCAAGGCGTGTGATGCTGACTTTGCCTTTGTCAACGTGCTGGCAAACCCCGATATTTTTGAAAATCTGCCGCGCTACGCCAATTGGCCCACCTTTCCCCAGGTGTATGTCGATGGTGAATTGATTGGCGGTTGTGACATCACGATGGAGCTGTATGAGCGCGGGGAGTTGCAGAAAATGGTGGACGCGGTCAAGGCGAAGAAATCGGCGTCATCCTGATTTTTGTTGTGCGTCAGAGGCGGCGGTTAAACTACCCCCCTGACGCATCACTCTGATCTTGTGACGGGATTTTTTCAATCCTTGATGCCCTGCCAATCCTATCGCTATTCCTAGTATTACCACCAGCAGTTTGCCACTCGCGCCCAGCTTCACAAAAAAGAATGCCAGTGCAATACACGGCAGTAGCGATACTCTCACCATGGCTTTGATGCTTTCATGCTGCGCAATAAATTGTGCAATGGGCGGACTGACGGCGTAATAAAAGTTTACCAGCGCCGTGCCGAAGGCGTGAGTCAGCAGGTAATCATCACGAAATTCCCGCAGTAAGCTTACATAAGGTGCCTGGTATGAACCATATGCTGCTGTTGCAATGAAACAGCGTTTATCTTTCTGTGGGATGATCGCCGGTATCGGTGTAATCTGGAGTGAGCGCGCGCTTTCGTTGCCATTGGTATCTGTGGCAGTAACGTGATAGGTGTCTCCGGCTGCAACAGACGAGTCGCTGTATGCGGGAAGGTTTACAGTGCGTAGTAATACTCCGTTTTTATACACACTATAAAGAGCCAGATCGGTTGCGGAAGGCGCGTTCCACTGCAAGCTTGTTCCCGTTCCATTGAGCGTGGCGGTAATGTTGGTGGGCGCGGCGGGAGAGAATTCAAGCGTAAAGACCACATTGTCTAGTGCGTCCACGCTGATATTTTTAATATAGACCCAGGCATTTCCATCAGAAGGTACGGCGGCAGGTACGGTGCGTGGCGTGAAGTGTGCGTTACCGGTTTGACCGGGAAACGGGTCGCCGCTGCTGCCATCATCTCCACCACCAAAGGTATGCAATGCGTTGTCACCATCGGCTTCGATTAATGTGATGCCGGGCCGGGCGCGATTATTGTTGACGGTATTGTTAGGGATACCTGTGGCAATCGCTAGTTCATCGACCAACCAGACTAATAATCCTTCGCCGGGCAGGCCGCTATCAAACCCGGCATTGATGCCGGTTTTACGCCGATTTTCCAGCAAATAATAGTGCGTGGGTGTGGTTGAACTGGCGGGTAATTTGAATACGGTAGCATTGGTTTCGACCGCCGCTAATGTCTGCATGCCGGGATCAGTGTCAGTGGCGAATGTTCGCGGCACGGCCCATTTCAGATAGACTTTGCTCCATGCTTCCAGATGCGCGGGCGCGCTGCCAGTCACGCCATCCGCACCTTTGGCGTAAATGCCGCCGCCCATGAGTCCCCACGCGCCGATGCCATCCCAGTCTGGCGCGGGTGATGTGACATACAGATCGGGCAGGCCCAGCCAGTGGCCAAATTCATGCGCATAAATACCGAGCGGGTCAACCGTGCCACCGTCCTGAGTGCCGGTTTGCGACATGATCAGTGCTTCCGTAATGGAGGCGCCATCAGCGATTAAAGGGGTGGGTGTGCTGTTATTGGAGTTGATCGCTGCATCCGCGTAATGCAGTGACCAGATGTCATTAGGTGTGTCGTTGCTGATGTCAGTTTCTTCGCCCGCACCCGCATGAATAATCATAATGGCGTCATAGGCGGTAAAGTCAGTGCCTGAATCGGCTGCCGTAACGCTGTCGAAAATCAGGCTTTCAAGATGCGCAGGTGTTTCGTCACCATACTGTGTCATGGTTTTTGGTAAACGATAAATGGCAGGTGAGATGGTAATATCAAGAGTCAGTTTGCGGTAGGACACTTCGGCGTAATAGCTAATCATGGCGAGGCGATTTTTGTTGATCCAATAATCGGCATCACTGTGGTGAGCATACAATGGGTCTGTCCATACGCCAGTGCCGGTGGTGGTGGCATCGTTATCTGCGGGGAAATCCACGCGTAAAAACAGCACTTTCACGGTGGCGGGGTAGGTAGCAGGCGCAAGTGCTTTAGCGCGATTTTGTGCGAGTGCGCGCTGGTGGAATGGCAGACCAGGTTTGCTAATTAAAGGTTCGGGTTTCCCGGAAATATGGGGTGCGGACCATGCCAGTGGTGATGCAGTGAGTGCGAGGCAGGCGGCAAGAAAAATTAATAGATATCTTGTCATGGGGTGCGGGCGGCTAATACATAATGCGGTTTCTGCCTTCCGCTTTGGCTTGATACAGCTTATGGTCGGCGCATTCAATCAGGCTTTCTGGAGATTGGGCCACGTCTGTGCCGGTGTATACGCACACGCCAAACGATGCCGTTACCGCCAAATCACCGACGCTGGTTTTAATGGGGCGCTGACTCAGTGAGCGACGGATGCGTTCGAAAATATCGGGATTAATGCGCGCGGCATCGGCGTAATACATGATAATGGCAAACTCTTCTCCACCCATGCGCACGACTGTATCTGTGGGGCGCACGGCGCGATTCAGGCGTTTGGCAAACGCTACCAGCACCTCGTCACCCACCGTATGGCCATGCGTGTCATTGATCTTCTTAAAGTGATCAATATCGACAATGGAAAGGCAAATTGCGCCGCCGCGTGCGACGGTTTCCGCCAGCAATGCTTGCAGATGTGTTTGCATGTGGCGACGATTGCTGAGTCCGGTAAGGGGATCGGTGGTTGCCATTTCCTGCAATTTCTGGTTGCTGGCGGTAAGGTCTTGTGTCATGTCCAGCAGGGAATTTTGCAGTGCGGCGATGCGGTCGGCGGCATGCACGCGGGCAATCAGTTCACGTTCGTTGACGGGTTTGGTCAGATAGTCATCGACACCGCGCTCAAAAGCGATTTCCAGATTTTCGATGCCTTCTTTGGCGGTGAACAATATCACGGAGGTGTAGTGATTGTTTTCTTCGTCTTGCTGGCGGATGCGGTCAGTGAGTTCCAGGCCATCCATGCCTGGCATGATCCAGTCTGCCAATACTATATCAGCCGGGTGGGTGGCGAGTAATGTCAGTGCGTCGTGGGCAGTGTTGGTGATGCGTATATTGTGATAGCCGTTTTTTACAAGCGCAATGCGAATGGTTTCGCAACTGAGCGGCATGTCGTCAACGACAAGAATGGAGAGGTCACTTCGAGTCATAGGGATTCCCGCCGAGTGCGTTAAAAGTCATTGTCCCATGCTTTTATGGCATGTCCACTGTCGGCGTGCAATCCGGGGGTTGCAGCGTGTGCCAACGGTTGACCACGGCACAAAACAGTTGGGCCGTTTTCTGCGCATCATAAATAGCTGAGTGCGCCTCATCATTGTTCCAGTCCAGCCCCGCTGCTTGCGCGGCCCGCGCCAGCACGGTCTGGCCATAGGCGAGACCGCCCAGGGTGGCGGTGTCAAAGGTGCTGAAGGGATGGAAAGGGTTACGTTTGATTTTGGTGCGGGCGACGGCTGCATTCAGAAAGCCCAAATCAAAAAACGGATTATGACCCACCAATATGGCGCGTGTACAGCCGTGCTCTTTAACCGCCTTGCGTACCGCATTAAAAATGGTTTGCAACGCATCGTCTTCGGTTTTGGCGAAACGAAACGGATGATAGGGATCAATGCCGGTGAACGCCAGCGCCGCAGGCTCCAGGTTTGCGCCCGCAAACGGTTGCACATGGCAGGCGTGGGTTTCAAAGGGGTGTATCAGCCCCGCCTCATCCATGCGCAAGGTTACGGCGGCAATTTCCAGTAACGCATCGGTTTGCGCGTTAAATCCCGCTGTTTCCACATCCACTACAATGGGCAGAAAGCCGCGAAATCGCAGGGCGAACGGGGGTTTGATAGTCTCAACCATGATCCAGCGTCCAGGCGATGTTCTCATTGGCGCGGAAGGGCACTACGCTATTATCGTGGGCGGTCGCTGTATTGCCAAGCGCATACGTGGCGGGGACGCGCCAGGCATTTTTGCGCAAGGTGATGCGTGTGTTATTGCGTGGCAGGCGATAAAAATCCGCGCCGTAAAAACTCGCAAACCCTTCCAGCTTGTCCAGGGCGCCGGCTTCTGCAAAGGCTTCAGCATACAGCTCAATGGCGGCATGTGCAGTGTACATGCCCGCGCAGCCGCAACTGGTTTCTTTGGTGGACCGGGTGTGGGGTGCGCTGTCGGTGCCGAGAAAGAATTTCGGGTTGCCGCTAATGGCGGCGGCGACCAGTGCCAGGCGATGGGTTTCGCGCTTCAGCACCGGCAAGCAGTAATTATGTGGGCGTATACCACCGGCCAGCATGGCGTTGCGATTCAGCAGCAAATGATGCGCAGTAATGGTCGCGGCCACATTGGACGATGCAGCGCGCACAAAATCTACCGCTTCTTTAGTGGTGATATGTTCGAAGACAATGCGCAGTGCCGGAAAGCGCTGGGTCAGCGGAATCAGGTGACGTTCAATGAATACGCGCTCGCGGTCAAAGATGTCAACATTGGTGTCTGTCACTTCTCCATGAATAAGTAACGGGAAGCCGTGCTCCTGCATGGCTTCCAATGCGGGCCAGGTTTTCTCCAGCGCGGTAACGCCCGCATCGGAATGCGTGGTGGCGCCAGCGGGATAGAGTTTCACCGCCGTCACATGACCGCTCTGCCTGGCGCGCATGATTTCCTGTGCTGGGGTATTGTCAGTGAGATACAGCGTCATCAGCGGTTCAAAAGTTACATGGGCTGGAATCGCGGCCAGAATCCGCGCCCGGTACGCCAGCGCCAGCTCGGTGGTGGTCACCGGCGGATTGAGATTAGGCATGACAATGGCGCGCGCAAAACTGCGAGCCGTGTGCGGCACAGTAGTCGCCAACGCCGCGCCATCGCGCAGGTGCAGGTGCCAGTCATCGGGGCGGGTGAGAGTGATGTGTTGCATGGGCGTGATCCAGTGAAAGTAATGAGCGTTATTATGACATTTTCCGGCGTTATAGGGTGCTGAAAAATCCCATAAGGGTCTCTGAGAACTGTTCCGCGCTAATTGGGCCTATCAGGTTGAATGCGCGTATCGATTTTATGGATATGTTCATATTGCCCCAGATTGTCCATTAGCCCCAAAACTGTTTCGCTTGATGGATAATCTGGGATTATGGAAGGCTACTGTCCCATCAAACAGGCCAGCAGCTTCTCATCCTCCAGACGCCCCAGAAACCACGCCAGTGCCTTGCCAGTGTTACCGCCACGCCAGGCGATGAACAGGTGCGGTGCGGGGGTAGGGCAGGCGACATCTTTCATGATCAGTCGCCCGGTGAGCAAGTCATCTTCGACTAATGAGCGCGGCACGAACCCCACGCCTAGTCCCTGGCGGTGTGCATCCAGCTTGGTGCGCATGCAGGGTACGGTAAGAACGTCTTGCCCAGTCAGTAAATACGAAGTGCGCGGCGGCAGGTTGCGTGAGCTGTCGGCAGCGGCGATGGCGCGGTATTGCAATATATCTTTACTGTTAAGTGGGTGGGGTGCGTTGGCGAGCGGGTGGCCGGGGGGCACCACAAACACAAATTCCATATCGCCGAGCAAGCGTGTTGCATAGCCACCCCCCGGTGGCCCTTCACCGCTGGCGCCAATCACTAAATCGGCGCGCCCTGTCGCCAGTGCATCCCATGAGCCGCCGAACACCTCGGTAATAATACGCAGTTGAGTTCCGACATTTCCCGCATAAAAATCAGCGACCAAAGGATATATTTTGGAAAGTGGAATCAAATCGTCCATCGCCAGCGTCAGATCTGCTTCCCATCCTGTCGCTACGCGCTTTACGCTGAGCTCCAGCTCTTGAGCGGCGCGCAGCAGGTGGCGGCCGTCCTGCAACAATTTTTCACCGGCGGGAGTCAGTTTGGCGCGGTGTCCGCTGCGATCAAATAAATCTACTTTTAAATCCTGTTCCAGCTTATTCACGGTATAAGTAATGGCTGAGGGCACGCGGTACAGCTCTTCTGCCGCCGCCGCAAAGCTGCCCTTGCGGGCGATGGCATCCAGTACCGCCAAAGCATCCAGTGTTAGCCGCATATTCAAGTTTACTGAAAGAGTGGTTCGAAATGATTTGGTTTTATGTCTATGAATTTCATTATATCATGTGAAAATTATATTCATAAATATTGAACCAATATCTTCCATTAGCCTTGCGCGGCCGCAGTAGAATGCTAATGGAAAATCCGGGTTGAAGGAGGATGTGTGTGATCACCTTGCGCAGAAGCCACGAACGGTGTCATGCCAATCATGGTTGGCTCGATACCTACTACAGTTTTTCCTTTTCCAGCTACTATGACCCCGCGCATATGGGTTTTTCCAGCCTGCGCGTGATTAATGACGACTGTGTCGCCCCAAGTGGCGGTTTTCCCACGCATGGCCATCGCGACATGGAAATTATTACCTATGTGCTGGAAGGTAGTCTGGAGCATAAAGACAGCATGGGTAATGGTTCTGTTATTTATCCCGGCGATGTGCTGCGCATGAGCGCTGGCACGGGCATTACGCATAGCGAGTATAATCCTTCCAGAAGCGATCCGCTGCATTTGCTCCAGATCTGGATTGTGCCTGATCAAGTTAATGTTGTGCCCAGTTACGAGCAAATACATTTTACTGCAGAGCAAAAGCGCAATCGTTTACAATTGATCGCATCGCCTGATGGACGCAACGGTTCAGTGACCATTCACCAAAATGCTTTTGTGTATGCCAGCGTGCTTGAGCCGGGGCATGGCATAACGCATGGGATTGCTCTGCAGCGCTGCGTATATGTGCATGTGGCGCGCGGTGAAGTGGTGCTTAACGGACAAGTGCTAAACGTCGGTGATGGTGCGCGCATCGTGGACGAGCTGACGCTGGAATTGCTGACGCATAACAGCGCGGTCGCTTCCGGCATCCGACCGCCATGGATGGCGGAAGTGTCGAAAATGCAGGAGCATTTTTTCGACCTGCCTCACACGACACTTGAACATCCCTGTTCGGCGGAAGTTTTAGTTTTTGATTTGATAGATGAGGAAGCATAAAGATGATGGACAAACGGGCGATGACACAAGTACCTATTCACAATATTATTGCGCAACGCTGGAGTGGTCGTGCCTTTGATGCGCACAAGCCGGTGGGTCGTGAACATATTATTGCGTTGCTTGAAGCAGCACGCTGGGCGCCATCGTGTTTCGGCGATGAGCCGTGGCGCTTTATCGTATGGGATAAAAACACCGATGCTGCCGCGTGGCAAAAAGCCTTCGCGTGCCTGGGAGAATTCAATCAGAAATGGGTGAAAAATGCTCCAGTATTGCTGTTATCCACTGCCAGTGCGTTATTTCGTGAAAACGGTAAACCGAATCGCTGGAGTCAATACGATACTGGCGCGGCGGCTGAGAATTTAAGTTTGCAAGCCACGGCGTTGGGTTTGATGGTGCATCAGATGGGTGGGTTTGATGCCGACAAGACACGACACGCATTTAACATTCCCGCGCAGTATGAGTGCATGGCGATGATCGCTGTGGGTTATCCTGCCGCGCCGGAAACATTGTTTGAAGATCTGAAGTTGCGTGAGCTGGCGCAACGTACGCGTCGTCCCTTGCGGGAATGTTTTTTTGAAAATGAATGGGAAGCTCCGATAACACTTGATAAGGGTTTTACGTGAATAAAAATTATTTAATAATAGCCGCTTGTTTATGGTGTGCATTCGCCAGCGTCAATGCCGCTCCCGTCACCCTGATGTTGGGTAACTTTACGGCGGGTGATAAAACCGGCTGGGAAGAGCAAGTATTTAAAGGAAAAACAGAATACACATTCACGCCCGGAAAAAAGGGTGAGCGCGCCTTGTTGGTGCGCAGTGCCGCGTCCGCATCTGGGCTGCATAAAAGAATGACCATCGACCTCACCAAAACGCCCTATCTAAACTGGGCATGGAAGATTGATGCCACCCTTAAAGGCCTGGATGAAACCACCAAAAAAGGCGACGACTACCCGGTGCGCTTATACGTGGTGATGTCAGGTGGACTGAAATTCTGGAAGGCTGAAGCAGTAAATTATGTATGGTCAAGCACCGAACGTGCGCCAAATGCCAGCTGGACAAATGCCTATACAGAAAACGTGGTGATGGTGGCTGTGGATTCGGGTGATAGCAAGGTCGGCACTTGGGTAACGCATAAGCGTAACTTGCGTAATGACTTAAAACAATATTTTGGTAAGGATGTCGAAAGTATAGATGCCATCGCTCTAATGGTGGATACCGATAATTCTGGGCAGAAAGCAGCCAGTTATTATGGTAATATATTTATGAGCAGCGAATAATCATCCCTCGGGTTGGTGGCGCACGTTCCTAACCATGCAAAGGGAGACTCTATGAAACATATTATATTAGCTGTAACTGTGGCATTCGCCACCCCCCTGTTCTTGAGCGCACCCGCTTATGCAGGTGATGTTGATGGTAATGCTGTAATCGGCGGTGCGCTGGGCGGTGGCTTGGGTGCCGCAGTTGGTTCCGCCACAGGGGGTCGCAATGGTGCGATTGTCGGCAGTGCTATAGGCGCTGCTGCAGGCACAGCAATCGCTACGCGTAGGCACGTATCTACCAAAGAAGCAGTGGTTGTGCATGATAACGACCATAGTCATCATGACCGTGGCTCACATCGTAGTGAGCACAAACATAAGTATAAACACAAAAATAAGCACGGCAATAAACATCGGGATCACGACGACGATTGATAACGTGTCCTCTTGAAAGGCGACATCACAGAGAGGCAAGCTTTAGTGGCTTGCCTCTTTTTTTGCGCAAAGAAAGTCTGGTAGATTGGAGTGCCGTGAGTGATGGGACAGGTGTTATAGTGAACGGTGAAATGTTGGACTTCATTTCATTCAGCTTAGCTTGCGCTCCTTCTGGGCTGTTGATTACGTTGGGCGACCAAAAATAAATATTGTTTTATTTGGGTTTCTTCCCTGCTTTTCTTGATTTATCTGCAATACTTATTTTGACACGGGCATCATTATAGTAATCGCCATAGTAGCGGTAGGTGGTGTGAAACTTGGTTACGTATACCTGGTGGGGAGGGCAGGCTTGCTGATTGGTTCTAGGAAACTCTAGGTTAAATCAGCGCACAATTCTCAATGCTTGATGATCGCCTTGTTAAAAGTACAGGGAAACACAGTTTAGGCTATAAGGTGCAGACATGAAAAAAATATTGCTCGTTGCAGTGGTACTATTTTTTGGCTATACAGTTTTTAGCAATCAATCTGGGTTGAGTGTAAATGAGGCGCCGCCCCCAGCTTCACAGCAAGATGTTGATAAGTCTGATGCGGTCATTGCCAAGGCATTCTCAAGCCATGAAAGTAATGTGCAGATTTCTGGTCAAGGTGTTGTCACGAAGCTGCTGCCAGATGACAATAGAGGTAGCAGACATCAAAAATTCATACTCAAATTATCTTCAGGCCACATGCTCCTGGTTGCGCATAACATTGATCTGGCCCCTAAGATTAATAATCTTCGAGAGGGTGATTCTGTGCAATTTTATGGTGAATATGAATGGAATGAGAAAGGCGGTATTGTGCATTGGACGCACCGCGATCCGCGTGGCTCCCATGTTGACGGTTGGTTGCAACACCAGGGTCAAAAATATCAGTGATCCTTTTCTGGCATTAGGGGTGCCCATGAGTGCTTACGGTTGATTTGCCGTTTTCAGATTAAATGCCTGATTCAAAGTGCCACGTAGCGTGTCGAGATCAGGTACGCCCTGCACGATGCCTAGTCGTGTACCATCAGGCGCAAAATATACCAGCGTTACAGCCTCTACATTCTGAGCTGTAGCAAAGGCCTCGCCTTCGGCTATTTTCAGGTCGGCCACCACAAACTCAATGATTCCCTTGTATTCATTGCGAATATTGTTAAGACTGTCCATTAATTCCGAGCTGTTCACCAGGTCATGGTCATGCACTTGCACCACGATGTTTTTGCCATTACCAATCTGCGTGAGATCATTGCTGAAACCGCGCGGTAGCATCCAAACACTCAGCGCCACCAGGCCGAGCACGAAAGCGGTGACAATCAGTTTGGTGAAAGGTGATTTTTTATGGGTTGTGGTGGCGGTGTTATTCATGGGATCTCTGGGAATTGGGTGGGTGTGCTGTATTTTACGACGAATCCAGCCAGATGTTTGCATATATTATTGGGGGTTATACGGTCGCGTTATTTATTGCGCCCCCAGTTCGTATTCGAGTTCCCGAATTTAATCGCACTCGGCACTTGCCGT
>JANOOA010000181.1:0-7299 GCA_031421115.1 Gammaproteobacteria bacterium
CACACGCATTCAGCGCCAGGCGACCATTAATCAGCAGCGTTACAAGCTGGCCGTGCGCATTGATATCGTGGATAACGGGCCAGGTATCCCGGCAGATATGCTGGAAAGTATTTTTTACCCGATGGTGACGGGGCGTCCCGAAGGTACTGGATTAGGGCTGTCAATAGCACAATCACTGATTAATCAGCATCAGGGCTTGATTGAGTGTACCAGTCGTCCCGGGCAGACAATCTTTACGTTGCTGTTGCCGCTGGCATAGCGTGTTGGCACCCTTAACATATAGAGCGCCAGTAATCATTGGCACTGTGTGCCAGTAATCATGGAGAAGATGAATGAGTGACCGGGAACATATTTGGGTAATTGACGATGATCGGGCGATACGCTGGGTGATGGAGCGCGCGTTGCGCCAGGCCGATCTTGATGTCACCAGCTTTGATAGTGCCACTGCTGCACTGGAATCGCTGGAAGATAATCGGCCTGATGTGATCGTTACTGACATTCGCATGCCGGGCATGGATGGCATAAAACTACTGGAGCGCGTCAAGGTCGATTACCCGCAACTGCCGGTGATTATCATGACGGCGCACTCGGATCTTGATAGCGCGGTATCAGCGTATCAGGGCGGCGCGTTTGAGTACATGCCCAAACCGTTTGATGTGGACGAGGCGGTGGATCTGGTGCGGCGTGCCTGCCAGCAAAGCCAGCGTAATCGCAGCACACAACCCCCCAGCAAAGCCATGGACACGCCGGAAATTATCGGCGAAGCGCCTGCCATGCAAGAAGTATTTCGTGCCATTGGCCGCCTGTCGCGTTCTAATATTACGGTGTTGATTAATGGTGAGTCAGGCACCGGAAAAGAACTGGTGGCGCTGGCGCTGCATCGTCATAGCCCGCGTACAGCCAAGCCGTTTATTGCACTGAATACGGCGGCGATTCCGCGTGATTTGCTGGAGTCTGAATTATTTGGTCATGAACGCGGTGCTTTTACGGGCGCGCAGACCATGCGCCGTGGCCGCTTTGAGCAGGCTGATGGCGGCACATTATTTTTAGATGAAATTGGCGATATGCCGGCCGAACTGCAAACGCGTTTATTGCGGGTGCTGGCTGACGGTGAATTTTATCGGGTGGGGGGGCATACCCCCATCAAGGTTGATGTACGCATCATTGCCGCCACGCACCAGGATCTGGAACGGCGTGTGCGCGAAGGATTGTTCCGCGAAGACTTGTTTCATCGTCTCAATGTAATCCGCATTCATATTCCGCCGTTGCGTGAACGACGCAGTGATATGCCGTTGTTGCTGGGCTTTTTCCTGAACAGTGCAGCACGTGAATTGAAGGTTGATCCCAAAGTGTTGCGCGCCGATGCCGAAGCGTTTCTGTGTCGGCTCGAGTGGCCCGGCAACGTCCGTCAGCTTGAAAATACTTGCCGCTGGCTTACCGTGATGGCGTCAGGCCGCGAGATTCATATCGAAGATTTGCCGCCGGAATTGAAGCTGGAATCAGGTGGCGTAGCGGTGTCCGGTAACGGCTGGGAAGCCGCGCTCAAAAGCTGGGCCGAGCAACGCCTGGCGCGTGGTGAGAGCGGTGTACTGGATAGCGCCACGCCTTTGTTCGAACGCATTCTGATTGAAACCGCCCTGCAACATACCGGTGGCCGCCGCCAGGAGGCCGCGCGTTTGCTGGGCTGGGGACGCAATACCTTGACGCGTAAAATCAAGGAGCTTGGCATGGGTGGTGATGATGATCACGAGCATGGCGACGAATAGTGCAAGAGTGGATGTCCACCAAAGTCACTGACAGTTACCGATTTAAGGTTTCTATAAATGTATCACATCGTCCTGTATCAACCCGAGATTCCTCCCAACACCGGCAACATTATTCGCTTGTGTGCTAATGCAGGCGCGCATCTGCATTTGATTCATCCGCTGGGTTTTGATCTGGAAGACAGCAAGCTGCGCCGTGCCGGGCTGGATTACCATGAGTTTGCCAGCGTGCAACAGCACGCCAGTTTTGAGGATTTTTGCAACACGGTGCGGCCGTCACGTATTTTGGCGTGTTCCACGCGCGGCAAGCAGGGTTATGCTGACGTGCTGTTTCAACCGGATGATGCCTTGCTATTTGGCCCTGAAACGCGCGGTTTGCCGCAGGCCTTACTCGATGCCTTGCCGCCCGAGCATTTGCTGCGTATTCCGATGCGTCCCGGCAATCGCAGCTTGAATTTATCGAACGCCGTGGCAGTGATTCTTTATGAGGCGTGGCGGCAGCAGGGATTTGTGGGGGGTGTGATTTGATCAGAGCAAGTGCTGTCATCAGGCTTAATCCGGCAACAATTTCTCACCCGCCAGTAATTCATCCAATGTCTCCCGCACACGCACCACATGGGTCTGCGCACCGTCTACCATCACCTCTGCTGCACGGGGGCGGGTGTTGTAATTGGAGCTCATGACAAAGCCGTAAGCCCCCGCAGAGCGCACTGCCAGCACGTCGCCGGGTTGCAGATTAAGTTCGCGGTCTTTGCCGAGGAAGTCACCGGTTTCGCATACCGGCCCCACGATGTCGTAACAGCGCGTTGCGCCAGAAGCACTTTGTTTAACAGTCACGATTTCTTGCCACGCATTGTAAAGTGCGGGGCGAATCAGGTCATTCATGCCCGCATCAACAATCGCAAAATTTTTGTGTGCTGTGTGTTTCAGATATTCCACCTGGGTAAGTAACACGCCAGCATTGCCGACAATAGCGCGACCTGGTTCGAGCAGAATTTTGTAATCGCGCCCCTGTAATTTTGGCAGCAACGCCTGTGCGTATTCACTCGGGCTGGGTGGCGTTTCATTGCGATAAGGAATACCCAGACCGCCCCCGATGTCGAGGTGATGAATGCTGATGCCCTGCGCAGCTAACTGGTCAATTAACGCCAGCACACGTTCCAGCGCATCGACAAAAGGCGTGGCTTCCGTTAATTGAGAGCCGATGTGGCAATCCACGCCGATGATGTTGATATGTGGCAACGTAGCGGCGCGTGCATACGCGGCCGGTGCGTCAGCAATGTCGATGCCGAACTTGTTTTCTTTGAGACCAGTGGAAATATAGGGATGTGTGCCTGCGTCCACGTCTGGATTTACGCGCAATGACACTGGCGCACGCATCCCCATTTCGGTGGCAACGCTGTTGAGACGTTCCAGCTCGCCTACGGACTCGACATTAAAACAATAAATGCCCACTTCCAATGCGCGACGCATTTCGTCAGCGCGTTTACCGACACCGGAAAATACGATCTTGCTGGCTTGCCCGCCAGCGCGCAGCACACGTTCCAGCTCACCCACTGACACAATATCAAACCCCGACCCCAGCCGCGCCAGCACATTGAGCACGGCAAGATTGGAATTGGCTTTTACCGCATAACACACCAGATGATCATGGCCGGCAAAGGCGCGGTCAAAGGCATGCCAGTGGCGCTCCAGCGTGGCGCGTGAATAAACGTAGCACGGCGTGCCATGAGTGTCGGCAATGGCGGCCAGATCAACATCTTCAGCGAACAGCCGCCCGTTGCGATAGGTAAAGTGGTTCATGGGGTATATTATTTCTGTTGAGTGGCAACGGGTGTTTCATCAGGCAAACGCAACGGCCCTTTTTGACCACAGCCTGCCAGCAGGCTCGTCAGCCCGAGCAATGTAATGATTAGCCAGATTGTGGTGTGGCGATGCGTGCTCATGTGATGCCTCGCGGCGGCTGGGAAAAGCTTATTATAAAGGGTAATAGGGATAGCCGCCTATCAAATGGTGTAAAATAACTGCAAGCCGCAGATTGCGGAGTTGATTGGTCGACGAACCATATGCACACCCACCATCCAGCAGATCACCACCATCATCGTCCCCAGCGCATTACTAACTCGCTGTTGGTGGCGCTGGTCTTGACGCTGGCATTTGCGTTTGCCGAAGCGCTGGCGGGCTGGTGGTCAGGGTCGCTGGCGTTGCTCGGCGATGCCGGGCACATGGTGTCTGATGCCACCTCGCTCGGCCTAGCCGCGTTTGCTGCCTGGGTCGCCAAACGCCCGCCCTCGTTACGTCATTCGTATGGATTAGGACGCGCCGAAGTGCTCGCCGCCGTGGCGAATGCGCTGCTCATGTTTCTGGTGGTGGCAGCCATTGTAGTGGCGGCGATTGCGCGCCTGAGCACGGCCCCTACGCCAGTGGCCGGGGGCATGGTAATGGCCGTGGCGGCACTGGGATTGATCGTGAATCTGGTGGTGGCCTGGATGCTACGCCACGGCGAGCAGACGCTGAATACCCGCGCCGCATTACTGCATGTAATGGGTGATCTGTTGGGGTCGGTCGCTGCACTGGTGGCGGGCGCAGTCATTTACTTTACCGGATGGATGGCGATAGACCCGATTTTATCGCTGCTGATTTGCGCATTGATACTTTTTTCATCTTTTCATTTATTGCGTGAAGCCCTGCACGTCTTGATGGAAGGCGTGCCAGTGGGCATGGATATGGCTAAGGTAGGCCGTGCCATGGCAGGCGTGAGCGGCGTCGCATCCATTCACGACCTGCACATCTGGACACTCTCTTCAGGGCGCATCGCATTATCTGCCCATGTGTCCATGCGCGACATGCCGCACTGGCAGGCCACACTCGCCGCGTTGCAGACCTTGTTGCATGACCACTATGGCATCGAACACGCCACGCTTCAGCCCGAACAGATGACCACCACCCACGTGGTTAACTTAAGCAACATTCGAGTTAAGGGCACCTCTGAAAATTCAAATTCCCGTCATTCCCTGTCACCCTCACAAAAGCGGGGGAAAGGTGGAAATCCATAAGTTATTGGCTTCCCATCCGTTTCAAAATCCTGATAGTGGTAGAGAAGAGCCTCTGCTCTGCCCTATCCTACCTCCGAACCGTACATGCGGTTAAATCACTTCACAAAAAATAAAGGGCAGGGCGATTACTCACCCTACCCTTCTGTTTCACTCACATTGCGCTTATGACTTGCTTATGCCCCTACTGGCGTCTTAAACACCTGCTCTGCGGTAGCAGCATGGGCGGCTTTCGCCTGTGATGATTCCGCTCTGTCACGGCTACGTACGCGACGCCGTTCGTTGTGATACGCGAGGCCAGTACCTGCCGGAATCAAACGGCCGACAATGACGTTTTCTTTCAGGCCGCGCAAATCATCGCATTTACCACTGACAGATGCTTCGGTAAGCACACGTGTGGTTTCCTGGAAGGATGCAGCCGAGATGAACGACTCGGTTGCCAGGGAGGCCTTGGTAATACCGAGCAATAAAGTCTCACAGGTAGCCGGCATTTTACCTTCAACCAGTACCCGCTCATTTTCTTCAAGAACACGTGCGCGATCCATCTGCTCACCCCGGATAAACTTGGTTTCGCCGGGATTGCGAATCTCTACCTTGCGCAACATCTGACGCACAATCACTTCGATATGTTTGTCATTGATTTTTACGCCCTGCAAACGATATACGTCCTGCACTTCGTTAACGATATAGTTAGCCAGCGGCGGTATGCCCAGGAGACGCAGGATGTCATGCGGATCGGGTGCACCATCAACGATGACTTCACCACGCTCCACGCCTTCACCTTCAAACACCGTGACGTGACGCCACTTCGGAATCAGCTCTTCATGTACTTCACCGTCTTTAGGTGTGATGACCAGTCGACGCTTACCCTTGGTTTCTTTGCCGAAGCTGACAGTACCGGAAATTTCAGCAAGTACTGCGGTATCTTTCGGTTTGCGTGCCTCGAACAAGTCGGCCACACGCGGCAGACCGCCGGTGATGTCGCGGGTTTTAGTAGTTTCCTGTGGAATACGTGCAATAACGTCACCCACACCCACCGCAGCGCCATCATCCAGACTGATAATTGCACCCGCTGGCAAAAAGTAAATTGCCGGGATATCGGTGCCAGCAAGACGCAAGTCATGGCCTTGCGCATCCACCAGCTTGAGCATCGGGCGCAGGTCTTTGGAAGCACCACCGCGCTGCTTCGGATCAATAACGACCTGACTGGTCAAGCCCGTCATTTCGTCAGTTTGTCGCTGCACGGTAACGCCTTCAATCACATCGCTGAACTTGATGCGACCTGCCACTTCGGTAACCACCGGATGTGTATGCGGATCCCAGTTAGCTACAATCTGTCCCGCTTGTACCATGTCCCCGTCACTCACGGTTAATACCGCACCGTAAGGGATTTTGTAACGCTCACGTTCACGGCCAAAGTCATCGACCATGGTCAATTCGCCCGAACGCGACACGGCAACGTTGTTACCACTGGCATGCTGCACCAGCTTGAT
This sequence comes from Gammaproteobacteria bacterium, assembly GCA_031421115.1. Taxonomy (GTDB): domain Bacteria; phylum Pseudomonadota; class Gammaproteobacteria; family Ga007554. Next base: position 6,310 of record JANOOA010000181.1, read on the forward strand.
ATTGTGCAAGCGCACTTTACCTTTGGTTTTCAGCTCAACGCAATTGACTGCCGCAGAACGCGACGCCGCACCACCGATATGGAAGGTACGCATGGTGAGCTGTGTACCCGGCTCACCAATCGACTGCGCCGCAATCACACCCACTGCTTCGCCGATGTTGATGCGATGACCGCGCGCCAGATCACGTCCATAACACGCAGCACAGATGCCGTAACGTGTTTCGCAGGTAATCGGCGAACGCACCTTCACCTGGTCAATGCTCATCTCTTCAAGCTTGTCTACCCACGCTTCATCAAGCAGCGTACCGGCAGCCACCGCCACTTCAGTTGCCGAACCAGGCTGCATAACATCCGTCACCAGCACACGACCCAGCACACGTTCACGCAACGGCTCAACTACGTCACCTCCTTCAATCAAGGGCGCCATGAGCAAGCCGTGGATGGTCCCGCAATCCGGCTCTGAAATCACCAAATCCTGGGCCACATCCACCAGACGACGCGTCAAGTAACCCGAGTTTGCGGTCTTCAATGCCGTATCGGCCAAACCTTTACGTGCACCGTGCGTAGAAATAAAGTACTGCAACACATCCAACCCTTCACGGAAGTTAGCGGTAATCGGTGTCTCGATGATCGAGCCGTCGGGCTTGGCCATCAGGCCGCGCATACCTGCCAACTGACGAATCTGTGCTGCGCTACCACGCGCTCCAGAATCCGCCATCATGTAAATGGAATTAAAGGACGGCTGTTTTACCTGATTGCCTTTGGCATCGGTAACCACATCCGAGCCCAGCTTATCCATCATCGCCTTGGCCACCTGGTCATTAGTGTGCGACCAGATATCGACGACTTTGTTGTAGCGTTCGCCATTGGTCACCAGACCCGAGGTGAATTGCTTCTCGATTTCCTTCACTTCCTGTTCGGCAGCGTTAATGATATTTTCTTTTTCGTCCGGCACCACCATGTCATCAATGCCAATCGATACACCGGAACG
>JANOOA010000182.1:0-6534 GCA_031421115.1 Gammaproteobacteria bacterium
GAAATCGGCAGGCGCAACACGTCGCGCAAGAAGATCGCCAGCATCATTTCGGGGTCGCGCCGCACATGCCAGATGCGCTTGCGGCCGTCCGGCAGGCGCGACCACGACACCCACACGGCCTGCCAAAACGTCAGCCGCGCAAAACGCTCGCCACATTGGTCGGCGGCAAGACGAGCGCCCGGCATGTCCGAGCCGAGGTAAGCGATGACCAGAGAACGCGCCTGCACAGGGAGCAGCGCATTAACTGTGCCCGAAACGCCAGTGAAGCGTTTCTTGATGTTGGTGACAATGACTTCAGGTTCAAAGGATCGGGTAAGGACATGCGATAGCGCCCCGAAAAAACGACCCCGGGCGCGCGCCGCCGCTTTGACCCGAGGGCACCAGAAAAGGAGGCCAGCAAGCACTGCGGCGCCGATGAGCATCTTGCGGCGTAATGCTTTCACCTGCGCCGCATGGCCATAGATGCTGGCAAAACGGAGCTTGGAATGCGCGTGATGATAGGCGCGCAAATACTCCACGCGGTGCTGCCTGGCGGTGCGCGTGGAGCCGCGATTTTGATGCACCGCGACCGCTGTCGGCGTGAATAACAGCGACCAACCCGCCAGCCGCAGGCGTGCGCACAGATCGTCGTCTTCGTAGTACAGGAAAAAACCCTCGTCGAAACCACCCACTGCGTCAAATGCAGTCCGGCGAATGAGCATACAGGCGCCAGAGAGGAAGATGGAACACAGCTCAGCGTCGGCCGGCGTCACGTCAAGCCCGGTGCGCGCCCCCCACCAACGAAACATGTCATTAGCGCGGCCACCTGCATCAAGCAGCCGTGGCGTCACAATCGCGGCATCAGGGTGGCGCTCAGCGAGCGCAATCATGGCGTCGAGACTGACGGGGTCAATCTGACAGTCCGGATTGATCAGCAGCAGGTAGTCGGTTTTTGCCAGCGCCGAGCCGCGATTATTTGCCGCGCCGAACCCCAGGTTGCGCCCCAGAGGGAGCCATGTCGCTGCCGGTGCCAGCGCGGCGACGCGCGCGGTCGTATCATCTTCGGACCCGTTATCGACGACGATGAGGGTGTTAACCAGATGCTGCAGGGGTGCAAAAGACGCGACGCAGTGGGCGCTGTTGTAGGTCACGACGATAGCCGTGACCGACCATGCACGCTGCGCTTCTTCGCAGGCGGGCGCTATGCTCACCAGAAGTAGGTGCCTCCAGGCACGAATAATGGTGCAGAGGTACGATATCGTGCCAGTGTCGTGTCATACATCGAATGTCGGGCACATGATTCAATCATAACGATATGATATTACTTGCAATAATTTATATAGCTTGGCAGTATAAATACGATAAATCACGCGTGACGCGACACCAGTGCCATGACTCGGCAATCTATCCTAAATTGATATGTTTGTAATTTCTGTGTCCCTAATGGAAAGCCTGGGTTAAAGGGGCTTGATGCGGGTCGTCGCAGCTTACTGCCGCGCTGAAAAACGCTGGTTTATTATGTGAACACAACATAATATCGGCATCAACCACGCGTCAAAACAACAAGCCGATGCCTATCTGAAAATTGGTGGGGTGGTTATCATCAAGGTAACGCTCATAACTGAACGAAAAAATCAGGCGGTCTGTCAAAGTCTTGCGTTGCTCACGATCAGGAAACTCAAGCTCTCCTTTCATTAACTCTGCAGCGCTTATATCACTGCGCAGTTTAATCAGTGAACCCGCATTGCCAATACCAAACTGCAATTGCACCGTGCCGCCTACACCTAAACCCAAATAAACATTATTGATAGATTTTCCGTTAAAGGATTTATGTTCAAAGCCGCCATTCACTAACACCAGCGCGGCATTGGCGCTCACTGCAAACCCATTGCCATATTGCTCAGAACTGGCATAGCTCACCGTACCCACATAACCATACCACGGATCGAAATCCATGGTTACAAAACCATACGCAGGCCTAACGCCCAGCAATAAACCAGCCATGATGAATATAAATAAATGTTTTTTCATGGGCATTGAACCATATCCCCATTAAATAAAGCGCTACCTCATAGCCTCTACGCATAACGCTGATAATGCGCCGGGGAAGACGCCTAAGGCAAGCACCGCCAGACCGTTCGCACTCAATACAATGCGCATATCGAATGCTGGCTTGATGGGTGAGGTATCTTCAGGCTTATCAAAATACATCAACTTAATAATACGTAAATAATAGAACGCGCCAATCACCGAGAAGATTACCGCCACTACCGCCAGCCACACCATCTCTGCACGCACCACGGCTTGCAGCACCGCCAGCTTTGCCCAAAAACCGGCAGACACCGGAATACCCGCCATGGAAATCATCAGGATCATCATAATAAAAGCAAACCACGGACTGCGCTCATTCAACCCCTTGAAATCTTCGAGACGATCGGCCTCAAAGCCAGCGCGGCTGAGCAACATAATCATACCGAAGCCACCCAGCCCCATCAGTGCATAAATAATGATGTAAAACATCGCCGACGCATAACCATTTTCAGTGCCAGCGAGCACGCCCAGCAACAAAAATCCAACATGGGCAATCGTTGAATACGCCAACATGCGTTTGAGATTACTTTGGGCAATAGCGATAACATTACCTACAGCCAGCGACAAAATCGCAAGCATCACCAGCATGCCCTGCCATTCCACATGCAACCCGCCTAAACCATCCACCAGTAAGCGCATCACCATCGCAAAAGCCGCGATCTTCGGCGCGGTGCCAATGTAGATCGTGACGCTGGTAGCGGCGCCGTGATACACATCCGGCGCCCACATGTGAAATGGCACGGCACCCAGCTTGAAAGCCAACCCCACCACTACAAACACTATCGCAAATTTCAGCACCAGATTATCGCCAACATTCTGCGCGACATAAGCGCTGATCTCGCCAATATCCAGGCTGCCGGTTACGCCATACAGCATCGACATACCATACAGCAGTATGCCGGAGGCCAACGAGCCCAACACAAAATATTTCATAGCCGCTTCGGTAGCGGCAATCGAATCACGTTGTAAAGCAACCATGGCATACAAGCACAGCGATAACAGTTCCAGGCCTAAATAGAGCGTGAGCAGGCTGTGCGCCGATACCATCACCATCATGCCCAGCACACCAAACAAACCCAGCACAAAATATTCGCCATTAAAGAGCTGGCGTGCGCGCATGTAATCACGCGAATAAACAAACACTATCAAAACCGCCAGATAGATACATGCCTTGAGCACATCGCCCATGGTATCTCTGACAAAGCTACCGTCGAAGGTATATTGCACCTCACCGGAAGACAGACCCAGCGTCAGCACCATCGCCCCCACCAGCGTGGCCTGAGCCATTAAATAGGTTATAAATCGATTGCGCTCGCCGACGAAGAGATCGACCAACAACACAATGCAGGCCATGCACAGCACGAAAATCTCTGGCAGAGCTAACGCAAAATTGGGCATCTCAAAATTCATACTTACCATTAACCTTTAATGCTTACATACTGTTATTACAGCTTCGAACTTATCGCTTGCTCAAGTAAATGTCCCACTGAGGCGTGCATGACATCAATCAAGGGCGCGGGCCACAAGCCCAGCAATAACACCATTACCGCCAACGAACCCAACACCAATGCCTCACGTGCATTCAGGTCTTTTAACTCGGCGACCTGAGGATTGGTCACTTTGCCGAAAATCACACGCTTCACCATCCATAGGGTATAAGCCGCGCCCAACACCAGCGTGGTACTGGCCAACACCGCCACCCAGAAATTGGCTTTGAAGGTGGCGAGAATCACCATGAACTCACCGACGAAACCCGACGTGCCGGGCAGCCCGGCATTTGCCATAGCGAAAAATACCATCAATCCAGAGAATACCGGCATGGTATTGACCACGCCGCCGTAATCGCTGATGTTGCGGCTGTGCATGCGGTCATACATCACTCCCACGCACAGGAACAACGCGCCGGAAACGAAACCATGAGAAATCATCTGCACCAGCGCGCCTTCCACACCCATGGCCGCACCCGCCACGCTGTTGGTCTTATCAAAAATATTGAACACCACGAAGAGTCCCAGCGTGACAAAACCCATGTGCGAAATAGAGGAATAGGCGATGAGTTTTTTCATATCCTCCTGCACCAGCGCCACCATCGCAACATACACCACAGCAATCAGGGACAGCAGGATAATGAGCCAGTCCAGCTCGTGACTGGCATCAGGCACTATCGGCAACATAAAGCGCATGAAGCCATAGGCGCCGAGCTTCAGCATGATGGCCGCAAGAATTACGGAGCCGCCCGTGGGCGCTTCGACGTGCGCGTCCGGCAACCAGGTATGCACTGGCCACATCGGCACTTTTACCGCAAACGCAATCAGGAAGGCAAAGAACAATACGATCTGTGCATTCATGCTGAGACGCAGATCGTGGAAGTCAAGAATCGAGAAACTGTCCGACTGAAAATACAGATACAACACCGCTACCAATAACAGCACTGACCCAAGGAAAGTATAAAGGAAAAATTTAATCGCCGCATAAACACGCCGCTGACCACCCCAGATGCCAATGATCAGGAACATTGGCAACAACATGAATTCCCAGAACACGTAGAACAACACGGCGTCAAGCGCGCAAAACACACCAATCATCAAACCTTCCATAATCAGGAAGGCCGCCATGTATTGAGATACACGGCGCTGAATAACTTCCCAGCTTGAGATCACCACCAGCACGGTGGTGAAAGTGGTCAGCAGTATCAACGGCATGGAAATTCCGTCAATGCCCAACGAATAATGGATATTAAAGGTAGGCACCCAAGATGCGCTTTCGGCAAACTGCATCTGGTACGTGCTGCTGTCAAAGCCAGTGTACAGCAGCAACGATGCCAAAAAGGTCAGCAACGCAAATGCCAGTGCCAGCCAGCGCACCAGCACATCATTTTTACCAGCAGCCAACACTAGCAGGCCACCAATGATGGGGAGCCAGATAACGAGACTCAGAAGCGGGAAATCAGAAAACATGAAGCACTATCCTGCTTATTATTAGTTGATTTATTAGTTAGAAGACAAACCAGGTCAGTAACACCAGCAAACCTATAATCATGGCAAAGGCATAATGATACAGAAACCCGGACTGCACACGACGTATGACCGCAGAAAGCCTGCCAATACCGAAAGCAGTGCCATTGACAATCACACCATCAATCAATTTAACATCCCCAAATCGCCACAAGAACCGACCCAAGCTGCGGCTACCTCCTGCAAAAACTGTATCATTAAACTCATCCGCACCGTATTTACGGTCGAGCAGCTTGTAAATGCCGGGGAAACGTTCTTTAATCTCGCCTGCAAGCTCGGGGCGCTTCAAATATATAAACCAGGCCACGCCCACACCCAGTAGCGCCAACCACACCGCCGGCGCCATCAGTCCATGCAAAATGAAATTGAATGCGCCGTGGTATTCGGCCGCAAGCACCTCCAGCACATCATGCTCTGGTAGCACCATAATGGCGTGGCCGAAGAAGCCGCCAAACTGCAACGGCCCAATCGCAAGCGCGCCGATAATAACAGAAGGTATCGCCAGCAACACCAGCGGCACAGTAACCACGGGCGGAGACTCATGCAAGTGATGGCGGGTATGTTCATCCATGCGTTCCTTGCCATGAAACACCAGGAAAAACATGCGGAAGGTATACAGCGCCGTGATAAATACGCCGATCAACACCGCAACATAAGCGAACCCGGCACCCGGCACCGTCGAGGCATGCACTGCTTCGATAATACTGTCTTTCGAGAAAAACCCGGAGAACCCAGGGAAGCCAATCAAGGCCAAGGCACCCATTAAAAATGTCCAGTAGGTAATGGGCATGTATTTTTTCAAGCCGCCCATCTTCGTCATGTCTTGCTCATGGTGCATGGCGATAATCACCGAGCCTGCCGCCAGAAACAACAACGCTTTGAAGAACGCGTGCGTCATCAAATGAAAGATACCCGTCGCATAGGCTGAAGCGCCCAACGCCACTACCATGTAACCCAATTGCGACAAAGTGGAATACGCAATCACGCGCTTGATGTCATTTTGTACGATACCCAGCAGCCCCATAAAGAGCGCGGTTATAGCACCAATCACAATCACAAAACTCAAGGCGGTGTGTGACAACTCAAAAAGCGGCGACATGCGCGCCACCATATACACACCCGCCGTCACCATGGTCGCCGCGTGAATCAGGGCGGAGATCGGTGTTGGGCCTTCCATGGAATCCGGTAACCAAACATGCAATGGCACCTGCGCCGATTTACCCATGGCCCCCACAAACAGCAGGATGCAGATCACGGTTATCACCGACCACTGTTCGTTCATGACAAAGTCATCCGTGACATTCGCCATGGAGGGCGCCAAGTGGAACACTTCGGCATAATCAAGGGTATTAAAATACATCAGTACCGCAGCGATACCCAGCAGAAATCCCAGATCGCCAACGCGGTTCACCAGAAAGGCCTTGAGGTTAGCGTAAATAGCCGATTCTTT
>JANOOA010000183.1:0-5238 GCA_031421115.1 Gammaproteobacteria bacterium
GTAATCATGCTCAACGCAGTAAAAGGATTGTTCCACCAATGCATCAGGCTCCAGCCTTCGCTCATCACCAGCAATATCAGCGTGGCAATCGGCACTCCGACCAGAGCATGCTTTCTATGGTTGACGCTGGAGGCTTCCTGAGATGAATCCTTATACCAGCGCCATAACAAAGCCAGTGGATACGCCAGCCCCATGGGGTGCAGCGTCACACAAACACCCACCAACAATAACTGCATGAACAGCCAACCGCCGGATGAGCGCGGCGAGGCGCGATAGGTTTTGTCCAGCCATGCTCCTAAGCCGAAAACCAATAAGAGATAAGGGCCGACGCCAATTGCATCAGCCTGAGTCAGCATAATGGGTGAGATCGCCAGCAAGGCGCTCGAAATCAGTGCGGACTCATTGCTGACAGTTTGGCGGCTCCAGTTATAAAAGAGTAAAATGGCTGAAAAGGCCATGATTAACGTATAAACTTTAGCCGCCACGATACTGCCGGCCCAATACAGACCGAGCGGCACAAAAAATAACGCTCGCAGATCGGGGAGCCCGAAAATAACAACCGGGTTAGCCATGGCGTCGGCAATAGACCAGTTTAATAACAGTCCACGTGCCGCGCCCTCGTCCAGTCCGTAGGGGGTGAATCGTACCAGGCCCAAGGCTAAAATCGCCCCGCCCCATAGAATCATGGCCAGGATACCCCAAGAGTAGCTTGGCATTCTGGATATCATTGATTTCCCTTTATAATTGATCATGGTTAATGATAAGTTTAGCGTTTGACTGACTTTTCCGAGAACATCTTATACTATGATACGACCGCTCTAGGGAAGGGATAGTTTAATGCTTGGCAAGAGATCTTATGGAATTATGGGGCTAGTGCTTGCATTACTAAAATGGTCATGTTATATATCTGCAAGCTCGGTTAAAGCCAGCTTAAGAATAATGTCAATTTATGGGGCCTGTGGTATTGGGTGGCTACAAATAAAGTGGAGGTGGTTCGCATGATGTACACAGCTGATGTTTTTACGATTTACGCAATTTGGTTTCCGGCCGCCTTTGGCTTCGCCGCACTGTTAGTTAAGCTCAACTCCTGATGTGTTGCACCTGATCTTGTTGCTCTTGCAGCAGATCAGGTGTGCTATTTGGTGAGGGCGCGTGTGGATGTATTGACCCACGTTAGAGTTATCTGTATAAAAAGCTAAGGTTTCACAAGTTAAGGCTTGTTGGTAGGTGGTAATATAATAAGCCACCAGCAAGTATATAGAATGGTTAAAACTGGGAGGGTGTCTTCAAATGAGACGTATAATAATTTCGACTGCAGCGGTACTTATGATGGCAATCGTGCCGTCGGTTGTCATGGCGAGTGCTGCGGCATGGCCGAAGGGCGATGGCGATTTGAATAATGGTAAAAAGATCTTTACTGAAGGTAAAGGCACCGTTCCGGCATGTAACTCATGCCATGGCCCAGAAGGTTTGGGTGATGACAACATGGGTACGCCGCGCATTGCTGGTCAGTTTTATACCTTCCTGCACAAGCAGCTGGAAGACTATGCTTCTGACAAACGCACGGACACCACCATGTTCATCATGAACGCCAACGCCAAGGGTCTGACTGAGCAGGATCGCAAAGACGTTGCTACGTATCTGGCGAGCCTGCGTAAAAAAGGCGACACCAAGACCTCAAACCTTGAAGAGCTGAAAGCTGCCGGTATCGCCGTAGGTTTACCACACAAAGGCAAATCCTTGGTTCACTGGGGCGGTAACGATAAAGGCATCCCTGCCTGTTATACCTGCCATGGCTTTAATGGCATGGGCGCACCACCTGTTTTCCCCATGATTGGTCAGCAACGCTATGTCTACCTGGTCAACCAGTTGAAGAAATGGCGTGACGGCAGCCGTACTAATGACCCGAAGGGTGCGATGCAGGCTGTGGCAAGAAAGATGTCTGATGAAGACATCAACAATGCCGCCGCTTACTTGTCCACAGTCTCGTTTTACTCCATGGGCAACCTCCACACTGCGTATGATCCTGCGCACTAAACCGACGCTCGTTGGTTTAAAGATATAATAATCAAGTCCTTGGGCGGGGAAGCTTTTCCCCGCCCTGTTTGTTCAGGGACAGATTGGTGAAAAGACCTGTATAAATTCGCTGAACTTCCCGCTTTGTGTGTTGCCTAATTGCTGTATGGTCTATTCTGCCTTCCCTGCATTTATGTTGATTCACCATAGGGTGTCCTATAGGTCGCTTCGCATTCGATAATTTTATTTTATAAGGCGCTATTTTCATGGGAAAGCAACGTCTCAAGTCCGGTGAAAAAATACTTTTTAGTATTTTCGGCGCGTTTTTTGTGTTGGGTGTCATTGCATTTATTGGCATGGAAGTAGTGCGTGCGCGTACCCCCGACACCCCGATGTTTGTCAGTACTACGCACTTCAAATTTTCGCCAGTGGGGCTGGAAGGCTCCAAGATTCATCGTGAGGCGCGCTGTAACTCCTGCCATCGCGCCCTGCGCATGGGCACTAATATGGGATTGAACCTGGACGGTATCGGTTCACGCCGCACCTTACAGTGGATCGAGGGGTTTTTAAATGACCCTGAAAAAGTGTATGGCGCACCCACCATTGATCATGGCAGCGCCCTATCAGTACCCAAAGAGGCGAACTATGTCGCCAAGCTGCCCAAGGAAGACTTGCGTAAAATTGCCGTATTTTTATCAGAGCTAACCGCAGACCCCGGTTCGGCTGTCGCCAGGGCTCCGCCACAGGAACGCTCCGGATTTATCGACACGATGGTGGGTACTTTTGCGCCGGAGGGTTGGAAAGAGAAATATACAGATGTGCGTACCAAGCCGCCACTGGAGGCTCCACATGAAGGTGGCGCGGATGCCAAGGGTGGCGAGCAAAAGTGAACAGTAATGAGCCGTGGATCCATGCTAATGAAATGGATTATAAGCGTTATACCCTGTGGTTTTTCTATGCGTGCGTTATCTATAGCCTGATTGGATTTTCCTGGGGTGTGATGGTCGGTATTATGCCCGACTTGCGGGCATTCATTAATCACCGGCCGCATGGCAACCTGATTATGCTCGGGCATGGACATATTAACCTGTTGGGTTGGGTGGAAATGGCCATTTTTGGTTCGGTGTATTACATTATCCCCCGCATTGTGAAGCGCCCCATTTATAGTCTGGGGTTAGTGAAGGTGCATTTCTGGATCCACAACTTCGGCTTGCTGGGTATGGTGATTGCATTTGTGGCCGCTGGTACCTTGGGTGGCATGGCCAGCATGCAAATGGCGCCTGATGAAGTGAAGGCGGTGGTGCGTCCGTTTATGATCATGGTAGGCCTGTTTGGCTCACTGGTATTGGCCGCGAACTGTATTTGGGCTTACAATGTTTTCCGCACCTGTGCGGGTTGGAAGGAGCGCCAATGACTACGATCGTCCAGGCTGATAACAGTGCATCCAAGGGTAAGTTGTGGTCTGTGGTGGTCGCCATAGGGGTCGCCCTGTTTGTAGGTGTGGTACTGCTGGGGTATGATCCTGGCAACAATAAAGACACGTTATTAGTGGGTCAGAAAGCCCCGGCGTTGCGCACCAAGACATTGGCCGATGTGGGCGGTGATTTCAGCAGAATCACCAGCTACCGTTATCCCGATGAGCGCATGTATCAATATTCACTGGATGAGGCGCTGAAAACCGGCAAGCCGATACTGCTGGAGTTTGCCACTCCCGGACATTGCACCGTGTGTGACGTGCAATTACAGCAGTTGAAATCACTGGCCACCAAATACGAGCCTAGAGTGATTTTCATGCACATGGATCAATATCAGAATCCCGAAGCCTTTATGGCTTACAAGGTTAAGGGTGATCCATGGACATTCATGATTGATGGAGAAGGTGTGGTGCGCGCCAAGCAGCCGGGTCGCATGCTCTATGGTGAATTTGAGTTGATAATTGGTCGCGCGTTGGGAGAGAGAAGCTAAGCGTATGACAGAATCAGACAAGCGTTACAGGCTGGTGCAAGACCGTAAAGGCATGATATGGGACTTATGGCTGTATGTGCCTACCGTGATATTTTTAATCTTGATCTCCATTAAGGTTTGGTATGGCCCGTATCAGGACTGGACGTATATACTGGTATTCATGGCGACAATTTTCGCGTTTGCGGGCAGCAATCGCATTCTCAAAACGCGCTTGATGCTACTGCCCGGTGCGCCCACGGCGATTGAGATTGACAAGCAACGCGTGCGTTTCGAGCTGCGCAATGGTACGCAAGTGGATCTGGTCAAGGGTGTGCGCTTTTTTGGTGACTTTGTTGGCAAGACGTTTGCTGTGACTGGCATGGATATGTCAGGCAAAAAACAGCAGTATGTTTTCCATCGCGGCCAGTTTGCCGACGAAGGCCAGTTCAAGGACGTAAAATCTTTCTTGCAGGTTTACAAGTAGTCGTTTTAAGTTATAGAAATTCGTCGTACTGGCGCACGAGCCGGGCATACGATGGATGCGACTTGCATTGTCTTTGCGGGTACTTCGCGCGCACAGCGCACGCTACGCTTGCTCAGCAACCTCAAAGCCAAAACCCTCGCTCCCGTTGTCACTAACCACACCTGCGATGCCGCCAGCACCTTGTGCATCCTTGCTACGAGGCTAATGAAAATCTGGGTTTATTTGGCGACCCGCACGCCCCATAAATCATGTTCTTCGGCAGCAATAATCTTTACTTCCACGAACTCGCCGACATTCAATCCGCTGGTGCCGTGCATGGATGCACTAATGTCGCCAGAGGCAGGATGCCGTAAGCGACCATCTTCAATAAACACCTGGCCGTCGATGTCTGGGGCATCTGCTGCTGAGCGGGTGACGGCACCCTCATCGTCTATCTCATCAATCAGCACCGTCATGGTTCTGCCAATCTTGCGTTGCAATTTTGCGGTGCTGATATTTTGTTGCACAGCCATGAAGCGTGACAGGCGTTCTTCTTTGACTTCTTCGGGCACTGGGTTGGCCAGTGTATTGGCGGTGGCGCCGGTTACCGGTGAATACATGAAGCAGCCGACGCGATCCAACTGCGCTTCCCGCAAGAAATTCAACAGGTATTCGAAGTCATCATCAGTTTCACCGGGGAAGCCGACGATGAATGTGCTGCGCACGGTAATGTCAGGGCACAGGCTGCGCCAGTGATGCAGGCGCGCCAAGGTGTCTTCGCTGTTGGCGGGGCGTTTCATGGCTTTCAGGATGCG
>JANOOA010000184.1:0-3643 GCA_031421115.1 Gammaproteobacteria bacterium
CGCAATATGCGCACGGGGTCTTCGCTGAATGCGGGGGAAACATGGCGCAACACGCGCTGTTTGATGTCTTCGACGCCACCAAATGGATCAATGAGGGCGCCGTCTGGCGCTTGGGCAATTGCGTTGATGGTGAGGTCGCGGCGGCGCAGATCGTCGATCAAGCTGACGTCAGGGGCGGCGTGGACGCTGAAGCCTTTATAGCCGGGCGCGGTTTTGCGCTCGGTGCGTGCCAGGGCATATTCTTCGTGGCTGTGGGGATGCAGAAATACCGGGAAGTCCTGCCCCACCTGTTTGTAGCCGAGGTCTAGCATCTGCCGAGGCGTGGCGCCGACGACGACCCAGTCATGGTCCTGCACTGGCAGACCGAGCAATGTGTCGCGTATGCAACCGCCGACTTGATAGATTTCCACGTTCGCTCTCTGAAGAATGTTTTGTGTTGCTGCGCGTCGTGCATGGATGCACAAGTGCCGCGAGAGGCAGGATGCCGGAAGCGGCCAACGCCTGGCGGGTTGCAACCCGCCCTGCATTCGCAGTAGGTTCCAATCGCCGTTTTCAGGTTAAAGGATCCTCCGTCCTAATCGCGCCCAGCACTACGCCGGTAATCATAATAACGGGAACGCTGGTCACGACGGCCAAGATATACCGGCACCACAGACTCCAGTGTGGTGCGGTGCGTACCAAATATGGCCGGAAACTCACCCTGACACACATTATCTGTTTTCATGGACAGACAATTATCGCGGGTGAGTGGTTTGCCTGGAAGAAATTCCATGAGGCTGGCCATAACACGCGATGCGGCAGGGCCAAGCCCTATTATACGACGATGCACACCCAGCACTTGTGCGGTATATTCCATTAACTCCCGCATAGTATAGCTCTTGGGGCCGCACAGGTCATAACGCTGGCCAATGGTGGTGCGATCGTCCAGCGCCACCATGAAACAATGCGTCACGTCACCGACGAATATCGGGGAAAAGCGCGCGGCAGCGCAGGGCACAGGCACTATGGGGGCGAGCTTGATTATCTGCGCGAAGCGATTAAACAAATGATCATCAGGCCCAAAGATCACCGAAGGACGAAAGCTGGTAACCTGCAAGCCTTGTGCTGACGCGCCATGCACCAGTCCCTCGCCTTCGCCTTTGCTGCGCAGATAATGACTCAAGCCGCGCACATTGGCATTCAGCGCGCTCATATGCAATAAACGCCGCACGCCGTGCGCCATGCAGGCATGTACCACCTTGCGCGGCAGGTCAACATGCGCAATATGAAAATCGCCATGACGCTTCTCGTTAAGTATCGCCGCCAGATTAATGACAGTGCCGCAACCGTCAAAATATTTATGCAGCACTTGCGCGTCATGGATATTGGCTTCGATCATTTCCACGCCGGGCCACACCAGCAAATCCCGATGGCGCTCACGATTACGTGTGAGCAACCGCACATGACAGCCCTGCTTTACCAGTTGGTTGACGAGATGACGACCCACAAACCCCGTGCCGCCCAGCACACAAATATCACGCTTTTTTATTTCTGACTGAATCTGTACTTTCAACGAAAACCCCTCTGTCACCCTTGATCAGCCGTGTTCATATGCCGCTAAGCTGGATATACTACACTAATTATTAATATAGTACGGTCGCCCGGATGGCGCCACTATTTTGCGCATAGTCCATACCGTGCCATTCCAATACTGTTCTTAACCGTTCGTGGTGAGCCTTTTGATAAGCCCAGGAGAGCCCTGTTGAACCACCCGCCATTCACTCAAAACCCTTCGACATGCCCGCTATGCGGCCTGCTCAGGGCGAACGGGAGTGTGTTATGTGAACAGTGTTGATACCATACCACATTGAATTAGTTCAATACGAGGATGCTTACATGGTTTTCACATCCACCAACCCCGCCAATGGTAACGCATTTTGGGAAATGCCCGCGTGGGATGACGCGCAACTTGAGTCGGCCTTGCAGGAAACGGCACATGCCGCCCCCGCCTGGGCCGCTAACCCTCTGCAAAAGCGCTGCGAGCTAATGCGCAAAGTTGGGCAGTTATTGCGCGAACGGCGTGATGAACTGGCGCGCATCATCACCCTGGAAATGGGCAAACTGATTAAAGAAGCGCGCAGTGAAATCGATAAATGCGCCTGGGTGTGCGACTATTACGCCGAGCATGGTCCGGCATTTCTGGCCGATGAGATGATTGCTTCAGATGCAGACAAAAGCTATGTCGCCTATCAACCGATGGGCACCGTGCTCGCTATCATGCCGTGGAATTTTCCGTTCTGGCAGGTGTTCCGTTTTGCCGCGCCCGCGTTAGTCGCAGGCAACACTGGTTTGCTGAAACACGCTTCCAACGTGCCACAATGCGCACTGGCCATTGAAAAAATCTTCCGCGATGCAGGGTTTCCCTTTGGTGTGTTCTGCTCACTGATGATACCCGCCAGCCAGGTAGAAAGAGTCATCGCCGATCCGCGTGTACATGCCGTAACACTCACTGGCAGTGAAGCGGCAGGACGTAAAGTCGCCGCCTACGCCGGCGCTCATTTGAAAAAATCTGTGCTGGAATTAGGCGGTTCTGACCCGTTTATTGTACTGGCCGATGCCGATCTGGAACTTGCCGTGCCTAACGCCGTGGCCTCGCGCTTTCTCAACGCCGGACAAAGCTGCATCGCCGCCAAGCGCTTTATTGTTGTGGACACAGTGGCCGATGAATTTGTAACGCGCTTCAAAACGGCCGTAGAAAAATTAACAGCGGGAGATCCCATCAATGAGGCCAGCACCCTCGGCCCCATGGCGCGCCCGGATTTGCGCGCTGAGCTGCATCAACAAGTAACAGATAGCATTGAACAAGGCGCAGTGGCCATCACGGGTTGCGCGCCCGTCTCGGGTGACGGCGCTTACTATCAGGCGTCGATTCTCGACAACGTCACCAGCGTCACGCGTGCCTACCATGAAGAATTTTTTGGCCCTGTAGCAATTGTGATTCGCGCCCACAATGAAGAGGATGCACTGCGCATCGCCAATGGCTCACGCTTCGGCCTGGCCGGCAGCGTATGGACACGCAACAGCACCCACGGCGAAGCCTTGGCGAGGCGCGTGCAGGCGGGCGCATGTTTTGTTAATGGCATGGTGAAAAGTGATCCGCGCTTACCGTTTGGTGGAACCAAGGCTTCAGGCTATGGCCGTGAATTGTCACATCATGGCATGCATGAGTTTTTGCATGTGAAGACAATATGGGTTAAATAAGCCTGAAAACAGCGATTGAAACGCAGAGGGCGCAGAGGAACAACGAGGATGGGTGGAGCGTAGCGTACATGGGGCGTGTGCCGTTGCTATGATTCGATAGGTTACGCTACGCTTCACCCATCCTACGCACTTTCAGATCGTGAACGGTTTTTGGCCGTCTTATGATTTTTCCAGGCATCGCGTGGGATTAACCGTTCTTCCTGTGTAACTACTCACCCCCTCATCCGGAAAGTCAAAAAAACACGTCACCCATTACCCCTGAAAATCGAGCTTCCCGGCCAGGGCCATTTGAATAGCGATAAGGGGATTATGCCCTTTATTGGCCATGGTCTGTAGGTAGCTGGATATTCGGCAATAGGCCTGAGCATAAACCTCTGAGTGGAAGCAGCCCGAGACTTTCTGT
>JANOOA010000185.1:0-4017 GCA_031421115.1 Gammaproteobacteria bacterium
CACCAGCGTGCCCGCCAGCATACCGACTTGACTCACCCAATAGAAAGTAATGGTGCGGATGGACGTTAAACCCATCAATAAATTTACCAGAAAGAACGGGAATGCCGGCACCAAACGCAACGTAAAAAGATAAAGCGCGCCCTCTTTTTCCATGCCATCGTTGATGGCGATGAGCCTGCCGTTGAAACGGCGCTGTACACCTTCGCGCAGCACATAGCGCGACGCCAAAAACGCGGCAGTAGCGCCAATGCTCGACGCGAAGGATATTAAAATAATTCCCGTCCACAATCCGAACAAGGCGCCACCCGCCAAGGTCATGATCGTGGCGCCCGGCAGCGACAATGCCGTAACAACGATGTACATCACAAAAAATCCCGCTGCAACCAACCAGGGCGATCGCGCTTGCAGGGACGCAAACTTGCTGTGGCTTGCTTTGAGTGCATCCAATGTAAGGTAATGACCCAGATCAAAGCTAAAGAACAGCGCGATACTAATTACAAACAACACGATAATGATAATTTTTTTCATGTACTCACTTTACGGGTAATAAATATGTCAGGGCTGAATATGTCTACGCCAGTCTTAGTCGAAAAAATCGCGTCATCCTTACAAAAAAATCCCGGCACACGTACTGCAACGATCGCTGAAAACCAAACAAAGCACCATCGCACACCCACTCTACCGCAAACCCGCTTGTAAAATCTTTAAATTTAATTACTATATATCAATAAAATTAACAGGTTAATGACT
Source organism: Gammaproteobacteria bacterium (assembly GCA_031421115.1). Lineage (GTDB taxonomy): Bacteria > Pseudomonadota > Gammaproteobacteria > Ga007554. The sequence continues at coordinate 751 of JANOOA010000185.1, forward strand.
GTTAATGGCACAAAAAATCACACTTTCCGCCCCCTTCATCAAATCACCCACAGAATATCACCCAATGCTAAAATACGTTACAGCATTCATTCGAAAATAATTTCATAAGGATCATCGCCCGCATGAGCATTGAGCACTTGTACGGAGTTCCGCACCTGACCACCGTGCTGACGGGTCCGCTATTAAAGCTTGAGCGCCATTTATTGGATCATCAAGCGACCATTGAATGGTGGTTGCGCGGCCAATGGCTGGACACACCTCCGCCTTTTTATGCCTCAGTGGATTTACGCAACGCCGGATTTAAGCTGGCGCCCGTAGACACTAACCTGTTCCCCGCCGGTTTCAACAATTTGAACCCGGCGTTTATGCCACTGTGTATTCAGGCGATGCAGTCTGCGGTAGAACGTGTTTGTCCGCGCGCGGCGAAGGTATTGGTGATTCCTGAAAGTCATACACGCAATTTATTTTATCTTGAAAACCTGGCCACGCTGGTGGTGATGCTTAACAAAGCGGGATTTGAAGTGCGCCTGGGCTCATTGATTGATGACCTGACTGAACCACGCACCATTGATCTGCCTTCAGGCCAAAAAATCCAGTTAGAACCACTCCTGCGAGTCGGTAATCGTGTAGGCGTTAAAGATTTTTTTCCCTGCATGATATTACTGAATAATGACTTTTCAGCGGGGCGCCCCGCCTTACTTGAAGGGCTTGATCAACCTGTCATGCCACCCCTGGATCTGGGCTGGTTTAACCGTTTGAAATCAGATCATTTCACCCACTATCGGCGCGTTGCACAGGAATTTTCCGAGATTATCGACATTGATCCGTGGCTGATTGATCCGCTGTTCCGCCAATGCGGTGAAATTAATTTCATGAAACGTGAAGGTGAAGAGTGCCTGGCGACTAATGTGGCCGGCTTGCTGAGTTCAATCCAACGCAAATACGATGAATATGAGCTGGATAAAAAACCCTTTGTGATTGTAAAAGCCGATGCCGGCACCTATGGCATGGGAGTTATGACCGTACACTCTGCCGCAGAGATTTATGAGCTGAACCGCAAACAACGCACCCACATGGCCGCCACCAAAGGTGGGCAAGATGTAACACAGGTGATTATTCAGGAAGGCGTATACACCTTTGAAACCTGGGGTGACGCGCAAAAGGTAGCCGAGCCTGTCGTGTACATGGTTGATCGTTTTGTCGTAGGCGGTTTTTACCGTGTACACACGACGCGTGGCGTGAATGAGAACCTCAATGCTCCTGGCATGCAGTTTGAACCATTAGCCTTTGCTGAACCGTGTAACAATCCCGACCCCAACAAAGACCCAGACGCTCATCCGAATCGATTCTATGCTTATGGCGTTATCGCACGCCTGGCCATGCTCGCCGCTGCCCGTGAAATCGGCGGTTCTTCCGCATCCCTGCGCCCACCGCACTTGGGCATCCTGCCCGGCGCAGGCACCAAAATATGAGCGCGGTGAACCTGGGCGTAGTCATGGATCCCATTGCCTCTATCAATCCCAAAAAAGACAGTACCCTGGCCATGTTACTGGAAGCCCAGTCACGCGATTGGGTGCTTTATTACATGGAGCAAGGTGATATATTTCTGCGCGATGGTAAAGCCTACGCGAAAATGCAGCAGATAACTGTCAGCAATGACCTGCATAAATGGTTTGAACTAGGACAATCCTACCTCAAACCATTGGCCGAACTTGATGTAATCCTGATGCGCAAAGATCCTCCCTTTGACATGGAATATATCTACACCACCTATTTTCTCGAACACGCAGAAGAAGATGGCGTATTAGTGGTAAATAAACCGCAAAGTCTGCGTGATGTTAATGAAAAAGCCTACATCACCTGGTTTCCAGAATGTTGCGCCCCAACGTTAATCAGCCGTAATGCGGATAAATTGCGTGAATTTCTCTATGAGCATGGCGATATTATTTTGAAGCCACTGGATGCCATGGGCGGCGCCTCGGTGTTTCGCATCCGCGAAAATGATCCAAACATAAATGTAATCATCGAAACCATTACCCAACGTGAAACACGCTTTGTGATGGCGCAACGCTTTATACCTGAAATCAGCGAAGGCGATAAGCGTATTTTACTGATTGACGGTCGCCCTATTCCCTTCGCACTGGCGCGCATTGCTGCACCTGGAGAAACACGTGCCAATCTGGCAGCGGGCGGCCACGGTGAAGGCGTGCCCTTAAGCGAACGTGATTTATGGATATGCGAGCAGGTGGGGCCAATATTGCGCGCCAAAGGATTGATGTTTGTAGGCTTGGATGTGATTGGTGATTATCTTACCGAAATCAATGTCACCAGCCCCACCTGCATACGCGAACTTGATGCCATTTATGATTTAAATATCAGTGGATGGCTGATGGATTGTATTGAAACAAAATTAGGCAAAACTCTGTAAATAGTAAGGTATAGAGTGACTTTTCCCAACAAAACACTGCACGGATTAGCTCTGCTGCTGACACTGTTGCTCAATGCCTGCAGTACACAGCAAACGCAACTGCACCAGCAGCAATTTTTGCTGTTTGGCACTTTGGTAGACATCAGCATATGGAGTACCGACAAACAGAAAACCGAACACGCTATTGCCCAGATCACCGCAGACCTGGAAAAGATACACCACGAGTGGCATGCTTGGCATGACAGTCCGCTGACACGTCTAAACAAGGCGCTGGCCGCAGGACAGCCTGGCACTGCACCGCCCTCCATGATTCCGCTTCTACAAAAATCCATAGCCTTGTCAAATGCCAGTGACGGCTTGTTTAATCCTGCGATTGGCAAACTGGTACACTTATGGGGATTCCAGCAGGACGATGCGCCCAGCAACACACCACCTGACGCCGCCAGAATACATGCCCTCACCACTGCACAGCCAAGCATGCAGGATCTGGCTCTTGCTCAAGACCAGCTACACACCCGTAATCCTCATGTACAACTTGATTTCGGCGCGATTGCCAAAGGTTATGCTGTGGATCTGGCCATTGAGAAATTACGCACACTAGGCATCCACAACGCGATCATCAATGCCGGCGGCAATTTACGTGCTATCGGCAAACACGGTGATCGACCATGGCGTATTGGCATACGCAATCCACGCGGGCCGGGGGTGCTGGCCTCTATCGAAGCACGCGGCGATGAAAGCATGTTGACATCGGGTGACTATGAGCGCTTTTTTGAATATCAGGGTAAACGCTACCATCACATTATTGATCCGCGTACGGGCTATCCGGCCAGAGGGTT
>JANOOA010000186.1:0-3790 GCA_031421115.1 Gammaproteobacteria bacterium
CAGATGTTGGCAACTGGAATATTGAATAATCCCGGGGCTCATGAGGTTCACTCGCAGCGTGGATTCACGCTGCTGGAGTTATTGCTGGTGATATTAATCATCGGCATTATTTTAAGTTTTGCGGCCTTATCAATCGGGCGCGGCAATGAGCGTGTGGCTGAAGATGAAATGAAACGTTTGGCAGGATTAATTGAACTGGCGGCACAGGAAGCAACCCTGGAGTCGCATGAATTAGCGGTGCAGTTCAATGGCAATAAATACGAATTTCTGACCTTTAAAGATAACAAATGGGTGCGCATCACCCATGATGATACATTCCGCCCACGCACGCTGCCAGAAGAGATGCGCTTAACTGTCAGAATCGAAGATGAGCCAGTAAATCTGGGCAAAGAAACATCTCAGGAAACAGAGGATGTGCCGCCACGTATTTATTTTCTATCCAGCGGAGAAATAACACCCTTTCAACTGATTTTGAAAGATGCTACAAAAAACCGGGAAGGCACCAACAGTTATCAGCTTAATGGCAATATCAATGGCAAGATTGAGATGCGCCTGACGGACAACGCGCCAACGCAATGAATAACCGTAGCAAAAATCCCACCCGATCGCCTGATGCCCGCAAGGGTACTTGCGGGTTTACTCTGATCGAGGTGCTGATAGCATTAGCCGTGCTGGCGATTGCCTTGTCTGCCGTGATTAAAGGCGTGGGTGCGAATGCCAATAATGCCGCCCATCTGCGCGACCGCATGCTGGCACACTGGGTGGCCATGAATAAAATTGCAGAATTGCAGGCAGATACTACATTTCCTGCGCCGGGAGTCACCACAGGCACGATGCTGATGGCGGAACATGAGTGGGCCTGGCAGATCACGATATCCACCACCCCGAACGCAACTATACAGCGGCTGGATGTGGAAGTGCGCAGCAAAAAAGAAGATAAACAACCTTTGGACAGCCTGATAGCGTATGTGGGGCAACCCCAGTGAACAGACTGGTCAGTGCCAATAAAACCCAGCACGGCTTTACGCTGATTGAACTGATGATCGCACTAGCCATCTTTGCGGTGCTCTCGGCGATGACCTACGGTGGGTTGCGCGCGGTGCTGAATGCCCGCAACCATTCCGATCAGCAAGCCGAACGCCTGGCGACGTTGCAAACGGCGTTGGTGATTATGGGTCGGGACATCGAACAAGCTACACCACGGTCCATCCGGGATGTGGGCAGCGGTGATCAACCGGCGATGATGGGTGGCGGCAACAATACGGCAAGCGTCACAGGCTCCATGCTGGAGTTTACACGCACCGGCTGGCGCAATCCGGCCGGGCGTACGCGCAGCAATTTGCAGCGCGTGGCGTATACAGTGCAAAACAAACAACTCTTGCGCATGACATGGACGACGCTTGACCAGGCTCCCAACCAGCTACCGCAAACCATGGTATTACTCGACAAGGTTAATGGACTGGAGGTACGCTTTCTTGACCAGCAAATGCGTTGGCAATTGCTGTGGCCACTCGCTACGACCGACACTGCGGCGCAAATCATTTTGCCGCGCGCTGTTGAAGTCAGCATCGACGTTGAAGGCTGGGGGCGTATTCCGCGTTTGTTTGGCGTTGCGGGAACGGGTGTAAAAGCAGGATGAATATGGCACGAAACGCATCACAATCGGGCGTCGCGCTGATTACCGCGCTGCTGGTAGTGGCCATTGTAACGGTGATTGCAACGGGTATGGCGACTCGCCAACAACTGGATATTCGGCGCAGCAGCAACGTATTAGACCGCGATCAAGCGTATATGCTGGCATTGGGCGTGGAAAGCTGGGGTAGAAGTATTCTGCTACAAGATCGCCGTGACAATACCGTAGATGATTTATCGGAAGTTTGGGCTACCGTGCTACCTCCCTTAAGTGTAGAAGGTGGCAATGTCGCAGGGCACATTGAAGACATGCAGGGACGATTCAATATCAATAATCTGGTCAAAAACGGCAAACCCAGCCCCGTCGATGTAAAGCGCTTTGAACGCCTCTTGAAAACCCTGGAATTAAACCCCAATCTTTCCGAGGCCGTGATCGACTGGATTGATAGTGACAGCGAAACCATGCCCGGGAATGGCGCGGAAGACGGTGAGTACCTGGGGCATAACCCCCCGTACAGAACTGCCAATAACATAATCAACAGTGTCAGCGAACTACGTCTGGTCAATGGATTCACCAAAGAGGCGGTTGCGCACCTGGAACCCTTTATTAGCGCATTACCTGTCTACACACATATTAATATCAATACCGCGCCTCCCGAAATATTAATGACACTGGCCGATGATTTAACCAAAACCGATGCTGATGCGATGATAGAAGACCGTGGTACAAAAGGTTATACAGAGACTCAGGCATTTATTACCAGTCCCACTATAAAAAGCCGTAATATTCCCGCTGACGGTCTGGGTATCAACAGCGATTATTTTATCGTGGACGCTGCATCACGCTTTGGCAAAGGCCAGGTGCGGTTATTAAGCTTGATCCACCGAACAGCCGATAACAAAGCGCAAACACTGATTCGTGCACAAGGGGTTTACTGACAATGCGCGCAAAATTATTTATTTATTTGCCGTCGGACTCGTCTGATGCTGCCAGTTGGGTGCGTGTAGAAGAGCCTGCACGTCACAGCCTGAATGTTGTCCATGGGACATTACAAGACATTGCCGCCGTAAGTGCAGGTTGCCGTATTATTGTGCTGATTCCTGGCGCAGATGTTCTACTCGCTATCGCCAATATACCGGCGGGTAACCGTCAGCGCGCCATGAATGCGATTCCCTATGCACTTGAAGATTGTGTGGCAACTGATGTTGATACCCTGCATTTTGCGCTGGGTGAACGGCTTGATAATGCCCGCATTCACGCCGCCGCCGTTGACCGCACCCGTATGGATGGTTGGTTAGAGAAGCTACATCAGGCTCATATCGAACCCGACGTTATCACTTCCGAAATTCTTGCACTGCCTTGGTCGGAATCAGGATTGGCCACCTCATGGGTAATTCTCGTCACGGGCAATCACGCTCTGGTGCGTACCGGCCAACAAACCGGTTGGGTAGCCGACATCTACAATCTTGATGCGTTATTGCGCATTGCCTTACATGAATCCAGTGCAGCGCAACCCGAACAGGTGCGCGTAATCAACTGTGCTACGGCCCCCACTTTTACTGAGTTGCTGGCTGACACAGGCATTACAGTAAATATTGAGCAAAGCGATGAAGCAGTGTTGTCGATGCTGGGCCGTGGTTACAAGGAAAAGAATGCCATAAATTTGCTGCAAGGTTCCTATAATCGCCGTGAACAGTTGGGAAAATTGTGGGCGCCCTGGCGCCCTACCCTGATCCTGCTGGCATTCTTGCTGATGATACAAAGCGGCATGACCATTACGGATTACATGCACCTTAAAACCGAAAGCGACGCACTTACACAGCAGGTCGCGCAGACGTATTTACGCACTTTCCCGGATGCGCGCAAAGTTGTAAACCCGCGCGCACAAATGGAACAACGCTTAAAGGAATTACGCGGCGGTGATATTGAAACAGGTGGGTTTATCTCTTTACTGGCCAGCATTGGCGAGTCGTTAAAAGAAACACCGGGGCTTGAAATACAGCGCATCAATTACGCAAACGCGCAAGGAAGCAACGAAGGAAAGATTGATCTTGCCTTATCCATTGGCGATCTGCAAAGCCTCGATCAACTCAAACAGCGTCTTACGACCCAAGGCAAAGTCACTGTTAATATCGAGTCAGCGGCCAGCCGTGACAA
>JANOOA010000187.1:0-6284 GCA_031421115.1 Gammaproteobacteria bacterium
CGGATCGCGTCGATATTGACGATAAAAAAGGTGTGAGCATCTACCAGGGCAAAGTGCGTGTGACGCAGGGCAGCATGGTGATGACGGCCGACACCGTAACCACCTACGCAGTGGGTGACAAGCAGGCCAGGCAGCGCGAGCTGGATAAAATCATTGCGGTGGGCGCGCCCGCGCATTTCCGCCAGTTGCTCGATACCAAGGATCCCAAAACCAGCAAGAATGAAGAAATGCGTGGCCAGGCGCTACGCATCGACTATTTCGCCAGGGAAGAACGTCTGGTATTGCAAGGCGGCAGCCATATATGGAAAGAGGGCGATGAGTTTTCCGGAAATGTTATTGAATATGATGTCGCCCAGGAAACGGTAAAGGCAGCAATGGGAAATGGGCAGGCAGGCGAGGGGCCACAAGAACGGGTGCATGCGGTGATTCAGCCACGCCGCAAAAAAGACGGCAAGGCGCCATGAGCTTTATCCCGTGAGTGTTTTGACCGCAGATAATATTGCCAAGCGCTACCGCTCGCGCAATGTCGTGAATGGTGTGTCGCTGGAAGTGCGCAGCGGTGAAGTGGTCGGCCTGCTGGGGCCCAATGGCGCGGGCAAGACCACCTGCTTTTATATGATTGTGGGTTTGGTGCCGTGTGAAAGCGGCGCCATCACCCTGGATGGCACGGACATCACCCACTACCCCATGCACGCACGGGCGCGCATGGGGGTAGGCTATCTGCCTCAAGAGGCCTCGGTTTTCCGTAAACTTAGTGTTGCTGATAATATTCTGGCGATTTTGCAAACCATCGCCGGATTAAGCCGCGCCCAGCAGCAGGAACGTCTGGAGCAATTGCTCCAGGAGTTGCATATTGACCATATTCGCACCAGCTTGGGCATGAGCTTGTCGGGCGGTGAACGGCGCCGGGTTGAAATCGCGCGGGCGCTGGCGACCCAGCCGCGTTTTATTTTGCTGGACGAGCCTTTCGCCGGTGTCGATCCTTTGTCCGTAATTGATATTCAGAACATAATTAACCATTTATGTGCAAAAGGTATTGGCGTGCTAATTACTGATCACAATGTGCGTGAAACCCTGGGCATTTGCGGGCGCGCCTATATCATGAATGCGGGCACAGTTATTGCGGCTGGCTCACCAGAAGATATTATTAATAATCAGGAAGTTAAAGATGTTTACTTGGGTCAGCAATTCCAGCTGTAGCAAGCTTGGCAAAACGGGTTACACTACAGTAACTCCCTATTGAGATCGCGGCGTGATATATTACTCTGATTACTTGCTGGATCGTCCCTTTTATTAATATGAAACAGTCACTTCAGCTTCGACTTGGGCAGCATCTTACCATGACGCCCCAACTGCAACAGGCGATCCGCCTGCTGCAGTTGTCTACGCTTGAGCTGCAAACCGAGGTGCAGCAAGCCTTGGAGGCGAATCCCCTGCTGGAGATCGCTGAAGAAGGGGAGCCGGAATCCCTGGCGGCTTTCGAGCAGGAAATGCAATCTTCGCTTCAGGCGGTTGAAGATTTGCTGCAAGCCGCAGAACATTCTGAAGCTCAGGAATACATGTCCACCGAAATTACTGGTGGCATCATGGACAATATGTCCACGTCTACAAGTGCTGATAACGCCGATCTGCCCCCCGATCTACTTCGGGGTGAAATGCACGAGGCTGAAGTGGGTATGCAGCTCTCCGAAATTCCTGATGACTTGCCTGTGGACAGTTCGTGGGATGAAATTTATGATTCCTTGCCGCAGACATCCAGCAGCGATCAGGATGGGCGCGAATATGAAGCGCAGGGAGAATCGCCCGAAGGATTGTATGATCATCTGACATGGCAGATGCGCATGACGCCATTCAGCGAAACTGATGCAGTTATTGCCACTGCCATTATTGATTCCATTAATGATGATGGCTACCTGACCAGTTCACTGGAAGATATTTGGGCCAGCCTTAAGCAGGATCTCGATGTAGATCTGAGTGAAGTAAAGTCAGTATTGCAGCATGTGCAAACCTTTGACCCGCCGGGCGTCGCCGCCCGCGATTTACGTGAATGTTTATTAATCCAGCTACAGCAATATGCGGCATCCACCCCGTGGCGGGAACAGGCCATGAGCATCGTGCGGGAACATCTGGATCTATTGGGAAGCCATGATTACGCACAGTTGATGCGCCGCATGAAAGTGTCCCAGGCAGAATTGACACAGATTAATGGCCTGATTCAAAAATTAAATCCGCGCCCCGGCAGCCCTTATTCCAGCAACACCTCCGAATATGTAATTCCTGATGTATTCGTCAGGAAAAAACGCGGTGTATGGCGTGTCGAACTTAATGCGGAAGCCATGCCGCGAATCCGCATTAATTCTCAATATGCGGGTTTAATCAAGCGTGCGGACAACAGCACCGACAATACTTATTTAAGGAATCATTTGCAGGAAGCACGCTGGTTTATTAAAAGTCTGCAAAGTCGTCATGAAACATTATTGCGTGTTGCATCATCCATTGTAGAGCGTCAGCGTGCCTTTCTTGACCATGGCCCCGAAGCCATGAAGCCTTTGGTATTGCATGATATTGCTGAGGTGGTGGGTATGCATGAATCGACCATTTCGCGGGTGACTACGCAGAAATATATGCACACACCGCAAGGGATTTTTGAGCTTAAATATTTCTTTTCCAGCCATGTGTCCACGGCAGAGGGTGGAATGTGTTCTGCCACTGCAATACGTGCCTTGATCAAGAAATTAGTGGCTGCGGAAAACCCGCAAAAACCGCTCAGTGATAGCCAGCTTGCCGATCTGCTTGCGCGGCAAGGCATCAATGTGGCGCGTCGTACGGTGGCGAAATATCGAGAAGCATTGACGATTGTTCCTTCCGGTGAACGGAAGCGTTTAACATAATTATTTTTCAGGCAAGCAAAGGAATGTCACGGTGGTGTAACACACACGTTCCACGGCACAGCTTAAGAGGCAGTGTGAGATGAGGTATTGCGAAAGAACATGCAAATAGCAGATTTGGTAACTCCTGAGCGCGTTGCTTGCAGCGTTAAAGTAAGCAGCAAGAAACGCGCGTTTGAATTATTGGCTGAGTTGCTTGCTAAAAATCAGCAGGGATTGAGCCAGGCAGAAATCATAGATAGCTTGCTGGCGCGTGAGCGTCTGGGCAGCACGGGTTTAGGGCACGGTGTGGCAATCCCGCATGGCCGCAGTAAAAAATTGAGTCGAGCCATCGGCGCTTTTGTGCAGCTTGAAAAAGGCATAGACTTTGATGCTATTGATAATCAACCGGTAGACTTGTTATTTGTCCTGCTGGTGCCAGAACAATGCACTGACGAGCACCTGCAAGTGCTGGCAAGTTTGGCCGAGATGTTGGGTGATGATCTCATGCGGGATAAACTGCACGCAGCCAAAAGTTGTGAAGAATTATGCGGGTTGATGGGGGCTTCTGTTGCGCAAACTCCCGGTATTGATGCACCTCATGCCCCACATGCCTGAACCTTATGCCTACCTCCCTTTCGACACGCATATTATTTGATTTTCACCGCGAAAAACTTGCGCTGGAATGGTTGGCAGGTCGCTCGGGCGGGGAGCGACTCATTAATGTATCCAAACAGTCTCCAGTCACAAATTTCTCTGCCTCGCCATCGTTGGGTGCGTCATCCAAAACCCCTGAAAATAGAGTGCTGATCGGGCGTCTTAATCTTATTTATCCTAACCTGATTCAGGTATTAGGTGTTTCAGAATTGGCATATCTGGCAGGGCTGGGTAAAAACTCGCATGAGGATGCATTGCGGCAGTTGTTTGAGAGTAAACCTGCCGTTGTCGTAATTGCTGATAAGCAGCATGCTTCTCAAGTGCTGTCCACCGAACTTATTCACTATGCCGAAAGCAGTGACACGCCGTTGTTTGCCTCCCCGTTATTCAGCGAGGTAATAATTAATCATCTGTATTGTTATTTGACTAGTTTGCTGGCTGATAAAGTCGTATTGCATGGTGTGTTTATGGAAGTTTTAGGCATAGGCGTGCTGCTTACTGGCGATAGTGGAGTAGGAAAAAGCGAGTTGGCGCTGGAGCTGGTGAGTCGCGGAAGTCGTCTTATTGCCGATGATTCGCCCGAGTTTTCATGCATTGCACCTGATACCTTAAATGGCACTTGCCCGTCATTATTAAGGGATTTTCTCGAAGTGCGTGGGTTGGGTGTATTGAATATTCGCGCCATGTTTGGCGACAGTGCAATCAAGAACAATAAATATTTGCGGCTCATTATTCACCTTAAACAAATGAGTGATGAAGAGGTCCGCAATATGGATCGTTTGCAGGGTAATCATAGTACGTGCAGAATTTTAAAGGTTAACGTGCCGCAAACCTCCTTGCCGGTGGCACCGGGTCGCAATCTGGCGGTGCTGGTTGAGGGGGCGGTACGCAACCATATATTATCTTTTAGTGGTTATAGTGCGGCGAATGATTTTGCAGAGCGGCAACGCCAATATATGGTACAGGCAAGTGATGAAGCTGCTCATAGTTAGCGGATTATCCGGTTCAGGAAAGAGCATTGCACTTCATGCTCTGGAAGACCTGGACTATTATTGTATTGACAATCTCCCGATGGAATTATTGTCTGCTTTTGCGGCGCAGATGAGCAGTGCCAAGAGTCAGTATCACGATGCGGCAGTGGGTGTGGATGCGCGTAATCTTGCCACTGATTTTCAGGATTTCCCGCAAACTATCAGCAACATCAAGCAAGCTGGATTGCAATGTGAAATATTTTTCCTGGACGCAGATGATGGTACGCTGTTCAAGCGATTTAGCGAAACCCGGCGTAAACATCCCCTGACCCGCTCCGATGTATCGCTTGCGGAGGCGATACGTGCCGAGCGTAGATTGCTCGATCCCATTGCTGCGCTTGCGGATTGGCATATTGATACCAGTCACACCAATATTCATCAATTGCGCAGCTTGATTCAGTCGCGTGTTGCGCGACAAGTTTCGTTATCGCTGTCTTTTGCGTCCTTTGGATATAAGCATGGGGTGCCGGTGGATGCTGATTTTGTATTTGATGTGCGATGCTTGCCTAATCCACACTGGGAGCAGCCAATGCGGTTGTTAACTGGATTAGACTCGGATGTTGTGAATTTCCTAGAGGGTCATTCCATGGTCGAGCAGATGTTCGGCGACATTAAAAAATTTCTGGAAACCTGGATTCCGCAGTTTGAAGCGGAAAATCGTAATTATGTAACGGTTGCTATTGGATGTACCGGCGGTCAACATCGTTCTGTTTATCTGGTAGAGCGGTTAGCGGCTTATTTTTTGCGTACTCGACCGAATGTGTTGAGGCGCCATAGAGAGTTGGCCTGATGATTGGATTATTGATAATTACACATAATAACATTGGTGCTGAGTTGATTAAGACCGCCACCACGATGTTAGGCGTATGTCCCGTCATGGCGACAGTGCTTTCAGTAATGCCTGACAGCGACCCTGATGCAGTGTTGCGTGAGGCTCAACACTCTATAGTTGAACTTAACGGGGGCGCGGGAGTGCTGGTATTAACGGATATGTATGGTTCCACCCCGAGTAATATTGCCGCTCATTTCGTTAATGAAAAGCAGGTAAAGGTTATTGCTGGCATAAATTTGCCAATGCTAGTGCGGGTACTGAACTACCCACAACTTGATCTGCATCAATTGGCGGATAAAGCATTGAGCGGTGGCTGTGACGGTATTTTATTATGCAAGCCCCTGTCGGAGGCGTGATATTTCATGGTGTGTAAAGAAATTATTATTATTAATGAATTGGGTTTACATGCCCGTGCTGCTTCCAAGTTTGTGATTCTGGCATCAGGATTCAAAAGTGATATCCATTTGGTGCGCGGCGTGCGTGAAGTTAATGGCAAAAGTATCATGGGTGTAATGATGTTGGCCGCAGGCCGTGGCACATCAGTGACACTGACAGCAGAAGGTGAAGATGAGCTGGCCGCCGCACAGGCATTGGAAAACCTGATTAACGAGCGTTTTGGTGAGGACAAGTAAAGATTGGTTGCAGATGGGTTCTGGATACGTCAGAAGTTTGATAAGCAATAACCAACTTTCCGCCGGGCAGGCCGCTTTCGGCATCCTCGGCAACCGCTCCTTGCGTTGCTCTACCTTCCGCCATCCATGGCGGTCGCCTGCCCCACCGCTGTTGGGAATCCGCGGTGGGGGGATCCACATGTGCCGCCAGAGGCACGACTGCATGGATGGCGGAAGGTAGAGCAATGCAATGCAGGAGCAATTGACGAGATGCGCAAGAACCACC
>JANOOA010000188.1:0-4373 GCA_031421115.1 Gammaproteobacteria bacterium
TTTCCGGCAAAATCATTTCCACCCGCCAAATAGAATTTGGCATGCCGGTGCCGGATGAAAAAATGATTGCGGTGGATGTGATACGCTTGTTATCAAAACAGGATTTTCCAAACGGCGGTGTTATCATTGCGCAGGATGGCACGTTTCAAAAGAAGCCGTAAATGCACTCAATGCAGTCTTTCATCTTCCCCATCAGGCTCATCTTCCCAATCCTCCATCAGGATCGGCGCATCCACCAAATCCCACACCATTGAACGATACTCAATATCAAACCACTCATAAACATTTTCAGAGTGAGTCTTTGCGGCCAGAGTGATTCGTCTGTCAACCATTCCCCAAGGGTATATTCGAAAAACATCCGCCAGCGTTTTTCCACCCATTTTTCGGCATCTTCTACGCCGTCTACCACCTCGCCACCTGGAATCATAAACGCATCCCCGTCGTTTGCCAGGTCAGCAAGCGTAATATCTCCCAATGGACTCGGGTCAGCACTCTGCAACCAGTCAAGAAATGGCTGTTGGTGGTGCAGAATTATCATACTGCGATTAATGGTGTAACGGGGGGCAGCCATTGGCATCGTCATTTCCTATATGCTAAAAAGTTTCAGTAAATCATCAATGGTTGGCTCGAGAATTCTCGCGGCTTGCAGACTCGCCATGTTAAAACTGGCCGCATAATCTTCACATCGCGTAGCGTCGTTATTTACATAAGGAGCCAAAATATAACTATTACTCCCACCCCGAGTCTCACACATCTTCGGGCACGGGCTTATTACCCAACACGCGCTTTTCGAAAAATACATGCGCAACGATGCCTGCCACCATGCCAACGGTAAAAATAATACCTTGCAGGTTGCCACTGCCCACCAATACCACCGCCGGGCCGGGGCAAATGCCGCTGAGTCCCCAGCCGATACCAAAAATGGCGCTGCCGATGAGCAGCGGGCGTGTGATGGTGCGTGTCTCCGGCAGTGGCAGCGTGTTTCCGCCAAACAACATGCCACGGCGCTTATAATAGCTGTAAGCAGGGAGCGCAACGGCAATTGCAGAAGCCATGACCAGCGCCAGGAGGGGATTCCAGTCACCTGCGACATCTAAGAAAGCCAGTACGCGGCTCGGGTCAGTCATGCCGGAGATCATCAGCCCTAGGCCAAACATCAAACCTACAATACCGTACATCATCGGCGGCATTTCAAACCACCCCATGACGCATGATATACACCGTCAGCGCGCCCGCACCCATGAAGATGAGCGTGGCCACCAGCGAACGCCACGACAGGTTTGAAATGCCGCACACGCCATGCCCACTGGTACATCCCACCCCCAGGCGCGTACCAAAACCCACCAGCACACCCGCCAGCAGTAGCACGAAGTTATTGATTGTCATGTCGATTTGCGGGGCGGGCATGCCCAGCAGCCCATAAACCAACGGCGCGGCTAACAACCCAATTAAAAAGTATACGCGCCATGCCCGACGACCCCACGCGCCGACCACAACACTACCCAAAATGCCACTGACACCCGCTATACGGCCAGAAAATAGTAACAGTAACGCGGCCGATAGACCGATCAAGCCACCGCCAATAATGGCCTGCATGTATAGATTCATAAATGCCTGGATAGTAATGAAAAACTGCCGACGAGAAGTAGCCGTGCTTATCGGGGTTCGGGTTGAATGGTGGGCGATGCTGGGATCGAACCAGCGACCCCTGCCGTGTGAAGGCGGTGCTCTACCGTTGAGCGTGCGCCCCCATGGAACCGATAAATTTTACGGGCATCACCCACCAGCGTCAAGTTTTTCGGTTTTTGGGCAGGGTCACCGCATTAAAAAGAAAGCGTAAAACATACAAAAAGCTGCTGTTTTGGGGTTTTTTCCTCTGAAAATCGCCAAGAAGCGCAAGTATGAAACAATATTCTTCCCGGTGATCGAAATGACGGGGAGGTTGTCATCCCGAATGAGAGTGAGGGATCCTGGTTTTGAGCGTGCCGTGTCTATTGGGTTTTTCGGGTTGATTTCTAATGAGGGGATCCTGTTTTCAACCAGAAAAACGCTCGCCTGCACCCCATGTACCATCACGGGGCAGGCGAGCTGTGTTTTAACGAAGATCACCCTAACTCAGTAACACTTGGAGAGAATTAATCTTTACTCCATGCGCTCGGGGCGCTCGGCTCTCTCGGCTCTCTCGGTGCGCTCTGCACGTTCAACCCTCTCGGCGCGCTCAGGACGTTCGGCTCTCTCTGCACGCTCAGGACGCTCAACTCCCTCTACACGCGCTACACGCTCTTCACGTTTTTCACGTTCAGGACGCTTGGCACGCTCTGATCTCTCGACCCGTTCACTGCGAGCAGAACGCTCGACATGCCCACGCCCGCGAGAATTGTCGTCGACGCTACCATCACCACGCAACTTCACACCGTTGACGATGTCGCTGCGGCTGCGGCTACTCGATGCACTGGCACTGCCGGGTTGGCTATCGTCAATGCTACCATCACCACGCAACTTCACACCGTTGACGATGCCGCTACGGCTGCGGCTATTCGATGCACCGGCACTGCCGGGCTGGCTATCGTCAATGCTGCCGTCACCACGCCGCTTCACACCGTTCGCTGTTGCTGTCTGAGCGTTTGCATTCGCCACTGCTGGCAGTTGCACCGTGACGCTGACCGTGGCACCAGAAGGCCGTAGGTCGTCAGCGCCTTTACCACTTGTCAATTCAGCTGCGGACAAGTGCGGCGCGAGCACCAATAAGCTGCCTATTAGCATCCCTGTGACAGGGCCGATGTAACTCATTTTCTTTTTCATGCCAGTTCTCCGTATGTAGTAGTTGTGCTGTTGAACCTAATGCAGGGTTCGGTTGTGCTCGATGCAATAGCGCATCTCACGTAAACTATAATATGGGATTTATTTCCCATTTGTCAATAGGCGCGTAGAATTTATTGCAATTCTGTTTGTTAATTTTTTTAAATTTCATATAAATCATATATTTATTATTATTCTGCTGCGCGGAATTTTGCTTGGACGAACAGTGTTGGGATTTATCCCAGGCAGATTAAGGGGCAGGGTCTGTGTGTGTGCCCATGCATCCGTGACGTTACGTAATAGCTCCGGTCTCTCGATAACACGCGTTGCCAGTGTCATCACCGAAAGGGTGTTGCGATGCTTCACGTTGTTGCTCACAACGGTGATTGCCTGTGCGCGGAGTTGCTTGGCGGGAAACTCTGTTCGGCCATCAGGCGGAATCACACAGTACGAAAGCCCGCATCAGAGCCTTCACTAAAAAACGGCTATTTCACACTATAATCATGCAATTTTTGCTATTATGTTGAATGATTTCAGGAGGCTTTACCGATGATTGACCCTAAAATACTGGATGACTTGGCAAAACGCCTTGCCGATGCTCTGCCTTCGGGTATTCGTGATTTGCAGCGTGATGTGGAAAAAAATTTTCGCGCGGCGCTGCAAGCGGGCTTTAACAAACTGGATCTGGTGACCCGCGAAGAATTCGAGGTGCAAACAGCGGTACTTAACCGCACCCGCGCCAAGGTGGATGCGCTGGAAAAACAAGTTGCCGATATGGAAAGTCTGCTGAAGAACACTGCACAGTGACGCGCTACACTTGCTGTAGCAGCATGACCGCCTCGGAATAATCCATGTCGCTTGCGATTGTGTATAGCCGCGCGCAATGCGGTATTGATGCGCCGCTGGTAACGGTGGAAGTGCATCTTTCCAATGGCTTGCCCAGCCTGTCGATTGTCGGTTTACCGGAAATGGCGGTGAAGGAAAGTAAAGACCGCGTGCGCGGGGCATTGCTGAATGCGCATTTTGAATTTCCGGCGCGGCGCATCACGGTCAATCTCGCCCCTGCCGATCTTCCCAAAGAAGGCGGTCGTTTTGATTTACCGATTGCGCTCGGTATTCTGGCGGCGTCAGGGCAGATCCCGGTTCAAGTATTACAACAATACGAATTTGTCGGCGAGGTAGCGCTGAGCGGCGAATTGCGCCCGATACGGGGGGTATTGTCGGCGGCGGTACGTGCGCGTGATGCGCAACGCTGCTTGCTGGTGCCCATGGATAACGCCGCTGAGGCCGCGCTGGTGAATGATGGTGTGTTGTTCGCTGCACGCCATATTACTCAGGTATGCGCGCATCTTACTGGAGCGCAGCCTTTGGCGCCCTACTCGGCTCCACCAACACCGGCACCAGAAAATACCACCCCGCAGGATACAGAAACTCCGGATTTGTGTGACGTACGTGGCCAGCAACACGCCCGACGCGCCCTCGAGATTGCCGCCGCCGGTGGCCACAGCCTGCTGATGATCGGCCCGCCCGGCACCGGCAAGTCGATGCTCGCCAGCCGTCTGCCTAGCATTTTA